>JAADDW010000028.1 GCA_013153715.1 Campylobacterota bacterium
AGCTCCAGATCCCCTATGGGGTCACCCCGACTCACGGCGACAGAGGGGGCGGTAATATACTGGGAAGTCCACCTCCAAGTGAGGGGCGAGAGGGGGATCGGGGTAACTCTCCTCTCCACAAGGGAAAAACGGAGGAGCCTCTGGACACTCTCGTAGAGCCCCTCCACCCTGATCCAGGCGATCTCGGGATCGATAATCCCCACCTCTCCCTGGAAGAGGACGGCATAGGCCCCCCTCTCCACGGCATCGGCCACCAGAGAGCTATCTCGGGCTATGTAGAGATCCCCCCGTCTGACCCGGGCCAGGTGGGAGGTAATTCCCCTGATGGAACGGATAGCCGGAACATTGAGCAGTTCCCCCCCCACTAGATAGATGAGGTTCTCTATCCTCATCGAACAGGGGTACCCTCTCTCACGGGCCGATCCGGTCCAATGAGACTCAATCCGTCGCCATCGTGGGCGGCAAGGACCATCCCTTCACTGAGAACCCCCATAAGCTTGGCAGGTTTGAGATTGGAGACAACACAGACCTCCCTCCCCACCAGCTCCTCCGGAGTGTAGTACTCTTTGATCCCTGCCACAATCTGACGGGGCCGATCCTCCCCAATATCGACCCTGAGCTTGAGGAGCTTCTTGCTCTTGGGAATCTCCTCGGCGGCTACGATCTTTCCAACCTTGATCTGGCTCTTGAAGAACTGATCTATGTCGATGAACTCCTCTCCCTTCTCCTCCGGAGCGGGAGATCTCTTCTCCTCCATCAGCGGACCTTCGATCTTGGGGAAGAGGGGAGGGATCCGCTCTATCTGGAACTCGTCGAGAAGCTCCCCCCGTTCCACAAAACGCCGAAAACTCTCTTGCCCGATGGTGAAACCGAGGGCCGAAGCGATCTTTTCACAGCTCTTGGGCATGACGGGATAGAGGAGGAGGGCTGTCTTGGCGAGGATATTGGCCACAAGGGCGATGAGGGCCATAGCCTCCCTCTCCCTCCCTTCCCGGACCATCACCCACGGAGTGTAGCGGTCTATCGATCTATTTCCGAGGCTCAAAAGTTTCCAGAGCTCCTCTAGAAATTTGTGCCACCTCATCTGTTCCACATGGCCATCCAGGGGAGCTATAATTCTCTCTATCTCCTCCAACTCCTCCCTGTAATACCTCTCCACATCGGAACTATCGACCCTGTAGTCAAAGTACTTTCCGCTCATGCCGATCACTCTGTTGAGGAGGTTCCCCAGATCGTTGCCGAGATCGGAATTGATCCGATCTATGAGGGCCCTCTGGCTGAAATCTCCATCCTGTCCAAAGGGGACCTCCCTGAGGAGAAAGTAGCGAAAATTCTCTAACCCATAGGCTTGGGCCACCTCCCGGGGATCCACCACATTCCCCTTGGACTTACTCATCTTCTCCCCATTACGGGTCCACCAGCCATGGGTTGCTATATGGCGGGGCATAGGGAGGTCGAGGCTCATGAGGAAAGCCGGCCAATAGACGGCGTGGAAGCGGAGAATATCCTTTCCGACAAGGTGGTAATCTGCAGGCCAGTAATCCATGAGCTCCCCCTGCCCTCCAAATCCCAGGGCGGTAACATAGTTGAGGAGGGCGTCGAGCCAGACATACATCACATGTTGAGGATCCCCAATGGAATCGGGAAGGGGGACTCCCCAGTCAAAACTTGTTCTGGTGATGGAGAGGTCTTGAAGTCCCCCCTCCACGAAGCGGATCACCTCATTTTTCTTGGATTTGGGAAGAATGAACTCCTCCTCTTCCCTGTAGAGCTGGAGGAGGCGGTCCTGGTATTTGGAGAGGCGGAAGAAGTAGCTCTCCTCCTTCACGATGGAGGTCGGTTTCCCACAGTCCGGGCAGGACTCACCATCGATGAGCTGGCTCTCTGGGAAGAAGGCTTCACAGCTGATACAGTAGTGCCCCTCATAGACCCCTTTGTAGATGTCCCCCTTCCCATACATGATCTCGAAGGCCTTCTGGACCCCTTTTATGTGGTCGGGATCGGTGGTCCTGATAAACTTATCGTAGCTGATCTCGAAATCGTCCCAGAGCTCCTTGAATTTGGCACTGATCTCGTCGGCGTACTCCTTGGGACTCTTCCCCCGTTTCCGTGCCGCCTCCTCAATCTTCTGTCCATGCTCATCGGTCCCTGTGAGAAAAAAGGTATCGTACCCCCTCAACCTGAAGTAGCGGGCGGCACTGTCGGCTATAATGGTGGTATAGGCGTGGCCAATGTGGGGGAGATCGTTGACATAGTAGATCGGGGTCGTAATGTACTTCTTAGAACGCAAATCCGCCTCCTTGCCCTTTATTCATATTGAGATAGAGAGCGTCCACATACTCTCTCCGTACCGTGCACCCGATGACAAGGGTACACTGGAGACAGCTCTTGAGCCCCTTACTCTTCTGGCACTCCCTGAGCCTCTCCAAGGTCCTCTCCAGCTCCCTCTGGAACCGGTCACCGCTCCGGTTCTGTTCACTCTGCTCTTGGGACATTGTAGAACTCTCTCACCCTTCCAATCTCATAGGAGGAGCCGAAGAAACAGGGGGTCGTCTCATGGATCCCCTGACAGGGGAGGTCCAGGAGCCGCCTCCCTCTATCGTCAATGGCCTCTCCGCCAGCCTCTTCGTAGATGAAGGCAAAGGGGAAGACCTCAAAGAGCTTCCGCAACTTTCCGTTGGGCTTATCCTCCGTTCCGGGATAGCTGAAGAGTCCCCCTCCCTTGACGAGAATCTGGTGGAGGTCCGGAACCATCCCTCCAGAGTAGCGGAGACGGTAGCCCTCACTGAAGAGGGAGTCAATGAGCTCCCTGTGGTGGGGATACCACCCCTTCTGGGTCCCTCCAGGGGCATTGAGTTTCCCCCTCTCCTTGAGACGGGGGGGGTCAAGGGGGATCAGACCCCCATCGTGGCGGACAATGGAGCGCTTCACCTCCCCTTGGAGAGCTGTCACCACCTCGATCCGGGGGCCGTAAACGACATAGGCACTCCCAACTAGATTGGCTCCCTGGAAACTCTCCCTATAGATACCGAAGATGGAACCGACGCTGAGATCGACATCGACCAGAGAGCTCCCGTCCAGGGGGTCATAGGCCACCAGATACTCTCCCCTCCCCGTCTCCACAGGCTCTTCCCGCTCCTCGCTGGCCACCATCTGGACAGAGGGAAGGGTCTGGAGCTCCTCCAGCCATATCTGATCGCTTATCAGATCGAGGCGGAGTTGTTGCTCCCCAGAACAGTTGTTGGTATCGCAGTACCCCAACTCCCCCTGGTTGATGGCGCCGTAAACCCTTCTCGCTCCCCGCAGAATAGCCTCAAAAATCTCTTCCATGTTTAAACCTCTTCTCCATTTTTCAAGATCCACTCCACAACCATATGGGGATTATTGAGATCCAATATTTCGATCCCTTCCGGTATTTCCCCTCTCTCCACACTCCCATCGATGGCTACCGCCCTGATGTAGGGAAGATAGTCGGTATCTACCCTCTCCCGAAAAACTCCGATCCTCGGAAGGGGGATCTCCTTGAGTCCCTCCACCAGGAGGAGATCGAAGGGACGCATGAGCTCAACTACCTCCCACAACTCTCTAGAGCGGTGGGAGAAGTAGGTCGTCCTCCTCGGGGAGGTGACGGCCACCTCGGCCCCCGTCTGAAAGAACCGCCAGCTATCCTTCCCCTCCCGATCAAATTGAGCTTTATCCTTGGGATCGTTCTTCACGATGGCCACCCTGTAGCGGGGGATCAGGAGACGGGCGACCTTCTCGATGAGAGTTGTCTTTCCGCTGTTGGACGGACCTGTAAAAGCCACCCCCTTCGCCATAGGACCTCTTTCTCTTTTTGGGAGGATTTTAGCGAAACTAATATAAAAGTTGGATATAATGTCACAAAAAAGGATATTAATGAGAGGAGTTTCCACCCTACTACTGATACTGCTACTTATGGGCGGTTGTGGCAAGAAGGTGGAGCGACCCAATGTTCTCCGCCCCGATCCTGTCTATGTAGAGGCCATGCGCCATACCGAAAAGGGGGATATAGCCATCTCCTTGGAGAACAAAGCTCTCATTATCGCCACCCACCTCAACCCCATGGACAGAGAGAAGTATCGGGGACGGGAGCGGTTCTTTATTAGAGTCTATATCGACAACGATTTCGATGATGAAAATAGGTCTGGACTCTTCCACCCCGGATTCTCCCTCACCCTCAACGGCCATCCCCCCACCAGAATAGAGAAGATCGACTACGACGCCCCCCTCGCCAAGAAGATGCCCTTTACCCAGAAGTGGTACCACCTCTATCTCGTCACCTTCCCAGAGAGCCAGGAGGAGAAGTTGATCCTCACCCTCTCCCACCCCGATTATGGAAGCGCCCGTCTAACCTTTCCAAATAGTCCTGAAGAGTGAAGGGGCGCTTGAGGATGCGGGAGTAGATATAGTAGTTGGCGAGAACCTTCTTGCCATACTCCCGACTCTCGGCGTAGGGGACCAACTCCATGGCCAGGAGGGGGTCATACCTCTTGAAGAGGGGGAGAACCTTTCTCTTGACAAATCCGATCCCTCCGTTGTAGGCGTAGGCAATGAGGAGAGGGTCCTGGAGTCGGGACTCTAGATAGTTGAGGTGGTGGTTGGCAAAGGGAATAGCCACGGCGGGGTCGAACATCATATCGAGGTCGAAATTCTTGACATTGAGCTCCTTAGCCGTATGTTTGGCCAGAAAGGGCATGAACTGCATCAACCCGAGGGCGAAGGAACGGGAGACCGCTCCGGGAATAAAGTGGCTCTCCTGCCTCGCTATGGCGTAGATGAGGGCTTTCCGCTCCGGAGAGTACCCCCTCATAAGCTCTTTGTAGGGGAGAATGAAGGGGTGGAGGTGGTAGCGAGACTCCCTCTGGGCGAGAAAGGCATAGAGGGCAAGAGTATTTTCGTAGAAGAAATCCTCCTTTTTCAGATAGGGGGCCTGCTGGAGGAAGAAGTGCCAGACGAAGGGGTCCCTCAAATCGATATTCTTCTTTCCGTGGGCCTCATAGACCACATAATCTATCGGGGTGAAGGTCCTCTCCTTGCCGTAGAGGGAGTAGAAGTTGAGATCCCAGGAGTCCGCCAGCTTCTGGAGATACTCCCTCTTCCCCGTCAACCTGTAGAGCCAGAAGTGGGCCCTATCGATCTGATCCTGATAGTAGGCCTTTCGGGCAGAGTGTTTCAGATAATCTATCGCCGTGTAGGGGAGATGGGATTTGATCCCCTGGAGGGCGAGGAAAAATGCGGTCTGGGCATCCAATTTCTCTGGCGGAGTGAGGAGTATGGAGGCGGCCAGTTTGGGATAGCGGTTGCTGAAGACAATTTTCCGCACAAAGGAGCGGAAGGCCCACCTCTTTCTACTCATCTCCGCCATCTCCTCCCTCTTGAAGGAGCGGTCCATCTTCTTCCGATAGCTGGAGGAGGAGAGGTTGAAGAGGGTCATGAACTGGGTGGGAGAGAGCTCCCTCTTCCCTTTGAGGAGGAGAGAGGCACTCTGGGGCACCTGGAACCCCTCCAATCTCTTGAGAACCGCCGCCACCTCCCTTTTGGAGAGGGTTGAAAGTTTGGCCACACTCACCCCAGCGGCGGCACAGGAGGGATCGACCTTCAGGAGCTCCTTTGCCCCTATCTGCATGCAGTGGGCTATCCGTTGAATCTCTCGGGACGCCCTCTTGGCGTAGGTGAGAAAGAGTTTTCGGTTGACATTTTGGGCCTCCCGTATCGCTATGTCGGCTTCATCGGGGGTAATTCTCTGTTGGAGGTACCGCCATATGTAGTAATCTTTGGCTGTGGAGGTCGGTTTCCTTATGAGCCACTCCAGATCGATCTCCTTCGCCCCGAGAAGGAGGGGGAGGAAGAGAAGAAGAGTCCACAACCTCAAGCTCCAAGCCTCGCGGCGATCTTCATGAGGAGGCGGACAACGAAGAGATCGATGAATTGGAGGGCTATGATGACGATGAGAGGGGCGAAATCGATACCTCCAATGAGAGTGGGAATGTAGCGGCGCACAAGGGCGTAGACCGGTTCTGTCAGACGGTAGAGGGTCTGGACAATGGGATTATAGGGATCGGGGCGGACCCATGTGATGAGGGCGGCTATGATGACAATCCAGATGTAGATACTGATGACCATATGGAGTATCTGGGCAATGGCTTGCAGTAGTAGAGAGAGAACGATCATCTCACAATCCTTTCTATATGGTCTCTCAAATGGGGATAGAGCTCACTGAGCTCCGGTCCGTGGGGGGCCCCTGTCAGAAGGATACGGAGGGGTTTGAAGAGCCTCTTTCCCCTCAAGGAGCTCCTCTCCATCAGCTCCCTCTTAAACTCCCCAAAATCTTTGGGGAGTTCGCCTATCTCTCCAATGGAGCGGGCCAATACTCTCCCTTCCTCCTCGAACTCCCCAAACTCCCTCTCTCCAGAAAAGATCCGATCCACCCTCTCCCTCAACTCTTTGAGAGTGCTGGCCTCCTCCAGATAGAGCTCTACCAACCCCCCCAAGGAGGGGTGGACTCCAACCAGTCGAGCCAGCTCCTGGGGAGAGCGGCGCTTCAGGTGCTCCCTATTGATGAAGCGGAGCTTTTCCAGATCGAACCGGGCCGGGGCCCTGGAGATCTTGGTGAGATCGAACCAGCCGATCGCCTCCTCCAGGGTGAAGATCTCTGTCGGAGTCCTGTTTCCCAGAAGGATGAGATAGTTGGTGATGGCCTCGGGAAGGAACCCCTCTTCCAGGAGCCACTTGACACTGGAGGCCTCCTCCCTCTTACTCATCTTCCGCCCCTCCCTGTTGAGTATGATGGGAAGGTGGGCATAGGTGATCTCCTTCCCATATCCCAACAGACGACGGATATAGATCTGCTTCGGGGTGTTGGAGAGATGGTCCTCACCCCGAATCACCATGGTTATATCGGAGAGCATATCATCGACGGCACAGGCAAAATTATAGGTGGGTCTCCCATCGGCCCTCACAATGACAAAGCTATCCACATCGAAGGGGGCAAAGGTGAGTTCCCCCTTGATGAGGTCCCTGAAGGAGATGGGCTCCCCAGGTCTCTTTACCCTGACGGCAAAGCCCCCCTTCTCCCTCGCCTCCTCCAGACTCAGATCGACACACTTCCCACTATATCGGTAGGGTCGCCTCTCTTTTTGAGCCCTCTCCCGCTCCCTCTCCAGCTCCTCCTCACTGCAGAGGCAGGGAAAGGCTTTCCCCTCCTCCAGGAGTTTAGAGGCAAAATGTTGGTGGAAGGAGATATTTCTGCTCTGGTAGATCAGATCATCATACTCTATTCCGAAGAGATCGAGGAGCTCCACAATCTCCCGATCCTTCCCTTCGATATTCCGTTCCCTATCTGTATCCTCAATCCGAAGGATGAACCTCTCTCCCCGCTGTCGGGCGACGATATAGTTGAAGAGGGCCACCCGCAAATTCCCTATATGCATATCTCCCGTCGGTGAGGGGGCAAATCGCAACATAACGATCCTTTATACTCTTCCTCGAAAAGCGGGATATTATAGCACAAGAGTTTTTCGCTATAATCTATCCTCCTCTTATAAAGGAGAGCGATGGAGTTCTGGCACCATATCTATCACCATCTCGACCCAATAGCCTTTCATATCGGAAGTTTTCCTGTCCACTGGTACGGAATAATGTATGTCCTGGCCCTCCTGGTGGCCCTCTTCTTTGCGGAGTGGCTGGTGCGCCACGACAGACTCCCCTTTACCAAGAGGGAGCTCGACATCTACTTCCTCTATGCGGAGGTAGGGGTCATCCTCGGAGCGAGGCTGGGATATATCCTCTTCTACGATCCCCATACAAGTTACTATTTGACACATCCGTGGCAGATTTTCAACCCCTTCCTTAACGGCCACTTCGTTGGAATTCGGGGATTTAGCTACCATGGCGCTATCGTAGGGTTTCTCATAGCGACATGGCTCTATACATTGCGATACAAAAAGAACTTTTGGCAACTTCTCGACCTTGTTGCCGTCTCGGTTCCCCTGGGATACTTCTTCGGGCGGATAGGGAATTTCCTCAACCAGGAGCTCATTGGCCGTCCCACAGAGGTACCCTGGGGGATCTATGTGGGAGATGTGCTCCGCCACCCCTCCCAGCTCTACGAGGCCCTCTTCGAGGGGCTCATTCTCTTCCTCATTCTCTTCTGGTACCGGAAGAGGAAGAGGTTTGACGGGGAGCTCATCGCCCTCTACGGTTTTCTCTACGGCCTTTTTAGGTTCTGTTGTGAGTTTTTCAGGGAGCCCGATCTCCAGCTCGGCTTCATCTGTTGCGGGTGGCTCACCATGGGGCAACTGCTCTCCCTTCTCATGATGGGAGCGGCTGTGGTCCTCTATATCTATCTAAGGAGGAGAGATGCGCAAGTATATTCAAAAAGTCTCTAGCTATGCGATGGTTGGAGGCCTTGGAGCCCTGCTGGTCCTCGGATTGAGCGGGTGCGAGAAGAAGGAAGAGCACCAGGAGCAGAACCAGAATAGCGGAACTTTTACTGAAGCCGCCAAGAAAGAGGGAGCCTTCGTCATCATCGAAGAGGTGGCTCCAGGCCAGTACAAGATAGCCGAAGAGTATCCAAGTTCCAAGACACGGGTCATTTTGAGAGACCTCAACGGGACAGAGAGAATTCTGAGTCAGGAGGAGCTGGACAGGCTGGTCAAGGAGGAGGCGGCTAAGATCGATGCCAACCAGAGCCCCTTGGTCAATCCCCAGATCCAGAATAATATGAGCCTCGGGGAGGTCCTCCTGGCCAGCGCCGCAGGGGCCATTATTGGAGCGTGGCTCGGAAATAAACTCTTCGGCAATCCGACCTACCAGGAGCGCCGCCAGCAGACCTACAAGAGTCCCACCGTCTTCCAGAGGAGCCAAAATAGCTTCAACAGGGGATCCACACTGACCAGAAGTGGAACGACAACAACCACAAAGAGCGGCTTCTTCAGCAAAACAACCTCCACAACTACCACTCCCTCCAAGAGTGGCACAACAACAACCAAGAGCTTCAGCTTTGGAGGATAGAGGTGAACGATACCCACATGGTAGGGCTCTATGCCACCTTCGTCTTCATGATCTTCCTGGCACTCCTACCCTATTTCGTCATCAAATATATGAAGAGAAAGGGGCGCGATGGAACTCCGTAAGCTGAAACCTCTTCCCACCGACTACCTGGAGGAGATAGGGTTTGCATGGCATACCGACAGAGATGGAACCAGCTATGTAGCCGATGAGGTTGTGGTCATCGGGGAGGAGGAGGCGGAAGGGTACTACAACGCTGTCAATGAGCTCTACGATATGTATGTCGAAGCGGGAGAGTACATTATCGAAAATGAGCTCTTCTTTGAAATTGGGATCCCCTTCAACCTTGTCGACCTCATCAAAGCGAGCTGGGAGGAGGATATTCACTGGCACATCTACGGACGGTTCGATCTGGCTGGAGGGATAGATGGCCACCCCATCAAACTTTTGGAGTTCAATGCCGATACCCCGACAGCCCTCTTTGAGACCGCCATAATCCAGTGGGCCCTCCTCAAATATAACGGTATCGACGAGGGGAGGCAGTTTAACAGGGTCTATGAGGCGATCAAAGAGAATTTTCAGAGGCTGGTCACCCAGAGCGACGATATTTCCAACTTTCACGAGCTCTTCCAGGGGTGGAGAATCCTCTTCAGCTCCATCGAGGGCTCCCTGGAAGATGAGAATACGACCCGCCTCCTCCAGACAGCGGCCAGTGAAGCCGGATATGAGACGGAATTCTGCTATGTCGATCGGGTCGGCTTCAGTGAAGAGGGAATTTTCTGTAACAACGAGCCCTTTGAGTTCTGGTTCAAACTGATCCCCTGGGAGAACATCGCCATAGATGAACCGGAGCTGGCCCTCCTCCTGACAGATATTGTGCTGAACAGGAGGGCCGTTGTCCTCAACCCTCCCTACACCCTCATGTTCCAGAGCAAGGGAATGCTCCCGATCCTCTGGGAGCTCTTCCCCAACCACCCCCTCCTCCTGGAGGCATCTTTCCAGCCCCTCCAGGGTAAACCCTATGTGGAGAAAAGGGTCCTGGGACGGGAAGGGGCCAATGTCAAGATCTTCGACGCCCAGGGGAACCTGATTGAAAAGAGAGATGGAGAGTATGAAAGTTTCCCTCCCATCTACCAGGAGTACATAGAGCTCCCCAAGGACCAGGAGGGAAGGAGTTATCAGGCCGGAGTCTTCTATGCCTACGAAGGGTGTGGACTCGGCTACAGACGGGGTGGAAAGATTATCGATAATATGAGTAAATTTGTGGGACACATGATAGAGTGAAGATAATCCCTCCCAATCGGTTCGACACCTCCGGAGAGAATGCGAAGCGGGGATCGAGGGCCGAAGCCCTCCTCAGGAGCATCCTGGAACGGAGATATGAGGTTATCTCCGCCACCCCGTGGGAGGATATTTATGAACATTGGGATCTCTATCTCCCCCTTCCCAACATCCGTATCGATGTGAAGGCGATGAAGAAGATCGAGCGGAGCGACCCTGAACCCCAGGATCGGTGGCACTGGATCGAGCTCCATGGAGTCCGTCCCTGGGATAGGGGGTGGCTCTACGGGGGGAGAGCCGACTATATCGCCTTTGAGACGGTGAGAACCTTCCTCCTGGTCCCCCGCAGAGCCCTCCAGAGATTGGTGGAAGAGGTTGTGGAGAGGGATATTCTGGTTTCGAGCCCCACCGAAGCCTTCTACAGAGTCTACAAACGCCCCAACAGACCGGATAGAATCACCCTCATCGAGACAGAACTCCTCCGCTCCATAGCTATCGCCGATATTCTGAAGAAGTGACTACCGCCTCACAGCCTCCACAATAGGATCGGCTCCCCTCTCCACAATCCTCCCCCTCTCCATCTCCACTACCCTCCCTGCAAGGCGGGCTATCTCCCCCCGATCGTGGCTCACCATGAGGGTTGTCGTCCCAAACTCCCTATGGAGCCTCTCTATCTCCCCCTGGAGCTTCATACGCATAGCGGGATCCAGGGCGGCAAGGGGTTCATCGAGGAGGAGGAGTCTCGGCCTCCCCATGAAGGCCCGGGCCAGGGCGACCCTCTGTTTCTGTCCCCCACTCAACTCCATTGGATAGCTCTCCCTGTAGGGGAGGAGCTCCACAACCTCCAGGAGATGGTGGGCCAATTTCCGATCATCTGCCACGAAGAGGAGATTTTCGATCACTTTCATATTGGGGAAGAGGGCGTACTCCTGGAAGAGAAAACCGATGGACCGCTTCTGAGGGGGGAGGGAGCGGCGCCCACGGAGCCACACCTCTCCATCGACCACAATCTCTCCCTCCGCCCTCTCCAGACCTGCCAAAATCCTCAAGAGAGTTGTCTTCCCACTTCCACTGGGACCTGTAATGGCGAGAAACTCCCCCCTCTCCACCTTCAGATCCACCTCAAGGTCCCAGTGGCCCAACTCCTTCCGAACGGAGATCTCCATCATGAGCTGGTAACCTTAAAGCGTCTATTGAGGAGATAGACCCCAGCCAAAACTATGAAGCTGATTCCCAACATAATGGCGCTGTAGATATGGGCCTTTCCATAGTCCAGCTGTTCCACCAGCTCATAGATGGCCACACTGGCCACCTTGGTCTCCCCCGGAATGGATCCTCCCACCATGAGGACAACTCCAAACTCCCCCACAGTATGGGCAAAGGTCACTATGAGGGCCGTCAGGAGTGAGGGTTTGATATTGGGGAGGGCCACCCGCCACATGGTGGTCCAGAACCCCTTCCCCCCAATGTAGCTGGCCTCAATCATCAGCTTCGGCAGAGACTCGAAACCGCTCTGGAGAGGCTGAACCATGAAAGGGAGGGAGTAAACCATACTGGCAACCACCAACCCCCAGAAAGTGAAGAGGAGCTTGAGGGAACAGCACTCCTCCAAAAAGGCCCCCAAAGGAGAGTCGGGGGCAAAGGCGACCAGGAGATAGAAGCCGAGGACAGAGGGGGGGAGGACAATGGGGAGGGCTGTGACAGCTTCGAGAAAGGGTTTGAGGGGGGAGCGGGTCTGGGAGAGCCACCAGGCCAGGGGGAGGGAGACGACGAAGAGGAAGAAGGTGGTCACAGCCGCCAGCTTGAAAGAGAGGGAGAGGGGGGTAAGATCGATCATGGGACTCTGTATCCAAACTCCTCAAGAATTTGGGCCGCTTCCCGACTGAGGAGGAATGTAAAGAGGGCCTCTCCCTCCCGCCCCCTTTTGAGGAGAACCATGGCCTGTCTGATAGGGGTGTAGAGGGAGGGGTCAACCTCAAGATAGTGGAGTTTGGGAACTTTGGAGCTGTAGAGAACCGATTTGGCTATGAGGGCGGCATCGGCTCCGTGGAGGAGATACCCCACCGTCTGGGCAATAGACTCTCCATAGACCAACTTCGGCTCTATCTCCCTCCATATCCCCTTTTTCTGGAGGAGTTCCCGGGCCGCTTCGCCGTAGGGTGCTGTCCTCGGATTGGCCATGGCTACCCTCCCGAGCTCCACCAGCTCCTCCACCTTTCGGAGAGCCCTCTCTCTGCTGGCCACCACCAGACTCCCCAAGGCATAGACCACCGGTCGGCTGTAACTCCGCCCCTTCTCATAGAGCCTCTTCGGGTAGAGCTCATCTGCCGAGAGGAAGAGGTCGTAATCGGCTCCATGCTCTATCTGGGCCGCCAGCTTCCCACTTCCCCCTATCGTCGTGACAACCCGAATATCGGGATACCTCTTGTGGAACTCCTCTATAAGTTTCGGCATGGCAAAACTCATATTGGCCGCCAGGGCGACCCTCACTTCTGCCTGAAGAGTGCCGATGATGAAGATGAGGAGGGCGAGAACTCTCAAGACCATCGGGATAACCTTTTGCTATACTCAGAAATGATATTTTACAAAGGAGATAATCGATGCATCTCAGCGATGAAGGTATTTTAACACAACTCGGTTATTCAGCCACCAAAGGTATGGTTGCCCACTTCAATCTGGTCAAGGCCCACACCCCAGGCTTCGATACCCTCAAGAAACATATTGTCACCCTGGCAGACCATATCAGACCCTACGGCGGCTATATCACCCTCTCCAACTCCCGCCCCTACTTCAAAATCAGAATCGACCGTTCCCACTCCTACAACCCAGACGGAGCCCTCCAGGAGATTACAAAGTGGGCCGATAAATATGGGGTCCAACTCTCCGAAGTGAGAGAGGGGGAGACCTTCTACATCCTCGGCTCCAAAAAGTAGTCCCAAAAATAGAGAAGAGTACCGCCCTCCTCTCCCTCCCTAAAGAGTCGGTTAAGCAATCTTCCTATAGACTTTCTTATATGAATGAATATTCATTAAGGAGCCGCCATGAACAGAGAGCACCTACGGACCCTCTTCACTACAAAGAGTGCCCGGGTCAATACCAACAGGGGAGAGGAGTACTACCGAGAACTCCTCAACAGGTGCCGCCAGAGGTTGGAGACCCTCAAAAAGATGCCGAGCTTCACCAAAATAGACATTCGGGAGGTCTTGGAAGATGAGGGGATCAGCAGACGGGATTTTATGAAGTGGGCCAGCGCCATGACGGCGATGCTCATGCTCCCCAGCGCCTTCACCCCCCTTGTGGCGGAGGCCGCCGAGCTCATGAACAGGCTCCCCGTCATCTGGATAGAGCTCCAAGACTGTGCAGGGAACTCGGAAGCCCTCCTCCGGAGTGATGGACCGAAAATCGACGAGATTGTTCTCGAAATCATCTCTTTGGAGTTCCACGAAACCCTGATGGCCGCGGCTGGACACCAGGCGGAGGCCCAGCTGGAAGAGGCCATGGAGCACTTCCACGGAAACTATCTCCTCTTCGTCGAGGGATCTGTCCCCATCGGAGCGGGACGGGAGTGGTGTACAATCGGAGCCAGTGGGGAGACATTTGAGGAACATCTCAAGAGGGTGGCCAAAGGGGCGGCGGCTGTAGTGGCCGTCGGAACATGTGCCACATTTGGGGGGGTTCCTGCGGCGGCTCCCAACCCGACAGGAGCGGTAGGGGTCATGGATATTATCAATGACAAGCCCATTGTCAACATACCGGCCTGTCCCGCCAATCCGGCCAACATGGTCGGTGTCATTCTCCACTATATCCTCACAGGCCAGATCCCGGAACTCGATAGCCTCTTGAGACCCAAATTTGCCTTTGGATACAGAATTCACGACAACTGTGAACGGCGAGCCCACTTCGACGCCGGAGAGTTTGTGGAGGAGTGGGGCGACGAGGGGGCAAAGAACAACTTCTGCCTCTACAAAATGGGGTGTAAAGGCCCCATGACCTTCAACAACTGCTCCATTATCCGCTACAACGAGTCGGTCAACTGGCCTATCGGTGCGGGGCACGGCTGTATCGGCTGTAGTGAACCGGATTTCTGGGATAAGTACGCCTATGAACGGCCCATGGCAGACGCCAATATCAAAATGGCCCCGGGTGGTGGAGTCGAAAAGAGCGTCGATGAGTTCGGTCTCGGACTCCTGACAGCCGCAGGTATCGGAATTGCGATCCATGCCGCCGCAAGCGCCATAGCTGGGAAGAGAGATGATGAGGAAGGAGGAAGATAATGGGCAAGAAACATATCGTTGTCGATCCGATCACACGGATTGAGGGACATTTGAGGATAGAGGCGATCATCGATGAGAACAATACTATTGTCGATGCCTACAGCTCCTCCACCATGTTCCGGGGTATCGAGGAGATTCTGAAGGGACGGGATCCCCGGGACTGCGGTCTCCTGGCAATGCGGATCTGCGGGGTCTGTACAGGGACCCACTACCAGCGGAGTATTGAAGCCGTAGAGCACGCCTTCGATGTCACAATTCCCAAAAACGCCCGAATTGTCCGGAACCTCATCCAGGGAGCCCTCTACCTCCACGACCATGTGGTCCACTTCTACCATCTCCACGCCCTGGACTGGGTAGATATTACCAAAGCCCTCGAAGCCGATCCCGAAGCCACAGTGGGCGAGGCCAAGAAGTGGGCCAAGGTGGCTGGAACGACGCCGTGGGTCGCCGATAGCGCCCGGTTCGCCCAGGTCCAGGAGCGGCTCAAGAAGTTTGTCAAGCAGGGGCGGCTGGGGCTCTTCGCCAAGGGGTACTGGGGCAACCCCCACTACAAACTGACCCCCGAACAGAACCTCTTGGCGGTCACCCACTACCTCCAGGCCCTCGACCTCCAGAGAGATGCGGCCAAGATGATGGCGGTCTTCGGCGGAAAGAACCCCCATCCCCAGAGCATCGTTGTCGGCGGGGTCACCTGTGTCCAAGACATCAAAAACCCGGCCCGTATCGCCCTCTACAAAGATCTCCTCAAGAGCTTCAGAGCCTTCATTAAGGGAGCCTACCTCCCCGACATCTATATGGCCGGAACGATGTACAGCGACGAGGCTCTCAACGGAACGGGGGCGGGGCTCAAAAACTACCTTGTCTATGGAGGTTTCCGACTCCAGGATACAGGGTTCTACAATTCGGAGCTCCTCTTCCCCAGCGGCGTCGTCGTCGATGGCCAATACAGGGAGTTCGATCAGGAAAAAGTCAAGGAGGATGTGACCCACTCCTGGTACAGAGGTTCCAAACCCCTCCACCCCTTTGAGGGAGAGACCATTCCCCAGTACACAGGATTTGGGAAGAAGGAGGGAGGTATCGCCTACCTCGACACCCAGGGTAAATATTCATGGATCAAATCCCCTGTTTACGACGATAGTCGGGTCGAAGTGGGACCCCTGGCCCGAATGGTTGTAGGCTATGTGAAAGGTGATAAACGGATTACCGACTATATCAACCGCTTCCTCAAAAATGGCAATCTCCCCCCAGAAGTTCTCTACTCCACTGTGGGACGGACGGCGGCCCGGGCCATCGAGACAGAGATTCTGGCCGACATCATGATGGAGTGGGTCGATGAGTTGGCGGCCAATGTGGCGGCGGGAGACCTCTCCACCTGGACAGAGTTTGACTTCGACTATGTGAGCAAAGATGCCCAGGGATATGGATTGGAGGAGGCGCCCCGGGGAGCCCTCGGCCATTGGGTCAAGATCAGGGACGGCAAGGTCGAAAATTACCAGGCTGTCGTTCCCTCTACATGGAATGCGGCTCCCAGAGATTACAAAAACCGAATGGGGGCTTACGAAGCCAGCCTCATCGGAACAAAGGTGGCCAAACCTGAAGAGCCACTGGAGATTCTGAGGACGATCCACAGCTTCGATCCTTGTATCGCCTGTGCAGTCCACATTATCGATACAAAAGGGAAAAACTTGGGAGAGTTCAAGGTCAACACCTCCTGCTCAATCTAAAGGAGTGAAGATGAAGGGTAAACAGTATGAACGGGTAGAGCGTATGACCCTCTTCATGCGGCTCAACCATTGGGTTGTCGCCATCTGTATGGTGGCCGCCGTCATTACAGGGCTCTACATTGGCCACCCCTACTACCAGACCCTGATCAGTGAACCTGCCGTCGGAAAATATGTGATGGCGTGGAATAGGTGGATCCACTTCTACGCCGCCATCATCTTCGATGTGAGCTCCATCGTCATCGCCTATCTCTACTTCTTCAGCCGTTTCGAGCGTCCCGTAGAGAAACTCATTCCGACAGGGAGAAATATTAGGGAGTTCTTCGCCGTCCTCGTCAACCTCATCACACTCAATCGGGTCAAGCGGTTCGACAGCTCCCATGAAGATAGCTTCCATGTTGTCTATTTCACAATCTTCCACCTCCTCCTTCTCTGGATGCTCCTGACAGGGCTACAACTCTATGTCCACGGCTTAGCCCACGGACAGAGCTCCATCGGGAGCTGGTGGCCCGCCCTCCTCCACTTCTTCACCGACTGGACAATCTGGGCGACAGGGGGGACCCTCATGGATGTCCGCATGAGCCACCACGCAACAATGTACTATATCATTGTCTGGATCCTCTTCCATATCTATTATGTGGTCTGGCGCACCATTTTCTGGAGAGAGGGAGATATTTCCATTGTCTTTGGAGGTTATAAATTCAAGAAGGTCCGATGAAAACGGCAATTATAGGAGTCGGAAATATCCTCTTCATGGATGAGGGAGTCGGAGTTTACGGGGCCCAATTCCTGAAACAGAACTACTCGATAGAGGCTGAGATTGTGGATGGGGGGACCCTGGGCTTCAAACTGATGGGGTACTATCAAGAGTATGAGAAGGTGATCATCATCGACACCGTCAGCATAGACGATACTCCTGGCTCCATCTACAACCTCCCCAGCCATCTCCTCCTGGGGCTGGGGAGTTACCGAAAGACGGCTCACGAGGTGGAGGTCGTCGAAATGCTCGAAATCTGCTCCCTCCTGGACAACCACGCCCAGGTTACCGTCGTGGGGATCGTCCCTGAGGATATAGAATCTGTCGGGATCGGTCTCACTCCCAGGATCAGGGAGAGTTTTCCCAACCTCATAGGGGAGGTTCTGGCCGAGTTGGAGAGGAGCGGTATCGGCTATCGGAAGAGGAGGGGCTCCCTCCACTCCTTGGACTCTATTATTGAGAGCTACGCCAATCCCCAGAGCGAGGTGTTGTCCCAGTGATTCTCCTCTTCAGAGTCCAGGGAGGAGGGCGGTATCTCTTTGATCGGATAGAGGCTCTGGCCCAAATGGCAGGTCTCCAATACACAATAGCTATGGGTTCCGAAGGAATCTATCTCCAACTCGACGCTCTCCAACCCTTTGCCGAGCTGGCAGAGAGGGAGCTCTACACCTCCCTCTTCTTCCACGGCATCACTGCTTCCCATGAGATGCCCGACACCCGCCCCCCCGAAATTCCAGCCTCCATCGCCCCCTGTCCCCGCTGTCTCAAGGAGATGAGCGATCCCAAGAGCCGCCGCTACTCCTACCCCTTCACAAGTTGCAAAAGCTGTTCCAACCAGTACGCCTTTTTTCTCCAATACCCCTACAAGAGGTCCAACACCCTCCTCGGAGCCATCAAACCCTGTTCCCAGTGCCAGGAGGAGCTCCTCTCCAACCCCTTCCGTCGAGACTACCCTCTTATCAGCTGTCCCGCCTGCAATATCCCCGTCGCCCTCCGAGATGGAAGAAGGGAGTTCTGGGCAAACAGCTCCCAGGAGTACAAGCAACTCTTCTCCATGGCGGCCCAAGCCTTGAGGGAGGGAAAGCGGTTGGTTGTCCAGACCCTCAACGGGGAGAGGAGTTTCTCAATCCGCCCCTTCCGGGGGGCAAAACTCCTCATAGCCAATCTGGAACGGGCAAAGAGGGAGCTCCTCCTTCTCCCCCAGGAGCTCCAAGCCCTCTTCACCATCGAGCGGCCTACGCTCTTCGCCACCCTCTCCAACGAAGAGATCAGAGAGGCCATCGGTGGAAGTATCGCCACCGTGAGGGCCTTCAACGACGGCTTTACCTATCTCCTCATCAGAGAGCTCTGGGACCACCCTTTCCTCTACTACGAGGAGAGTGGAGAGGGGGAGCTCTCCATCGACTTTCCCCTCACACCCAACACCCTCCAGGAGAGCCACTACCTCATCTCCAAGGGGCTCTCCCTCTTCACCCAGGGAGAGCTTGGACTCCTGCCCAAGTATATACCAGAGAACCTCAAGAGTGCCGTGGTGGGAGACCACCTCCTCCACCAGGGGATTATCGATAGAATTCAACGGTTTGGCAGGGTAGAGGCAGAGGAGATCACCACCTGTGAAAAGGGTATCGTCGAACACCCCCGGACAGTGATAAAGGAGAAGGGAGAGGGAGCTCTCAGGAGTGTAGCCCGGGAACATACAGTAGAGGATCGGAAGAGCATCGGCCTCTTCTTCTCCCACCGGTGGCAACTCTACTACCTCCACGGAGAGAGGGGGAGGAGAGTTGCAGATTTTGGAGACCTTCCCACCAATCTCTCCCACTCAATATCGACTCTGAGGGAGGGCTCCTCCAAACTCCTCCACACCTTCTCAGACCGCTTTGGCGAACTCCCAGAGAGTGGTGATTTCTGGGAGAGGGCCGGAGCTGTTATCGGAATTGAAGGGGGATATAGAGGGGTGGTTGGGAGGGCCATGGAATTTGGAGGAAAGGGGGGAGTGAGTATCGATTGCCGACTCAGAGAGGGGAGATTTGAGTATGAGAGCCTCTTCGCCTCCCTCATGAGTTACAGGGTGGGAGGAGCGGAGAGTACCCTTCTAGCCTACTCCCTCCTAGAATCCCTTGCCGACTTTTTCTCCCAACTCATGGGAGAAGTGGGGAGGGATCTGGAAGTCGAGGAGTATCTCCTGGCAGGGAAATACGCCGCCAATACCCCCTTTCTTAGCCGTTTTCTCCGAAATATCCCCTCTCTCAAAATGAACAGGGCCTACCCCGCCGACGGCTACAACTGCCTCTACGGAATTACATCTTAAACCCCCATTTGAGGTGGGGACTCTCCTCTACCATGAAGCGGCAGTCAACCCCTTGGAAATTGCAGGTGGAGAGGGACGGGAATAGCTTCTCTCTTCAGAAATAAATAGAGGATACGAGGGAGAGCCCCTCCCCCGAAGGGAGGAGGGACTACTGGGTGAGTTCTATGAGTCCTGCTAGGGCCCCTGTGAAGCCAGCATTATAATCTGTAGCGACCTCGTTGGCTATATAATCGTGCCGATCATCTTGGTAATCGAAATCGTCAGCACTCTTAGGACCACCAACAAGAGCTCCCTCCAAGAGGAACTCGTTGTTAATAGGATCGTCTATGTTGTTGGTTTGAGAGTTATGGGAGGCCCTGTGATGGGGATTGATGGGATAGTTGGGCCCATAGCCGACAACATAGGAGCTGTTACGAGGGTTCTTACCCAAAATGTAGTCGATCTGGGACTTGGCGAAGGAGATGAGGCGGTCCCTCCAGAGGCTCTCGGGGAGGCTCTTAGCATAGACAAGAGCCATAAAGGCCTCTGTAGAAGCGTATCTTAGAGACCCCCACTGGTTGAGGAACGCCAATCCCCCTGGAGTGTAGGTAATATCATTGAGCCAGTAGTTGAGGTTGCGCTCAATAGGATCGATATACTGCTGATCTCCAGTCAGACGGGCGAGAATTGTAAAGACCCCGTTGGAGACATTATCCCAGTTTTGGGTCCAGTAGATGGCATCGCCAGCCTGAGCCACATAGGTTTTCGCCTTGTCGAGGTAGCTGGGATCTCCCGTAGCCTGATAGAGCCAGATGGCTCCCCAAGCCAACTCATCGTTGTATCCGCTGTAGGAGGTGTAGAAGCCGTTGGCGGC
>JAADDW010000007.1 GCA_013153715.1 Campylobacterota bacterium
CCCCTCCCCAATCTGACCCCCCTCCTCCAAGGAGAGAAGGTCACCTTCCAGAAGAGCTATACAGGGAGCGCCCTCAATCCGCCCCAACAGACCCAGCAGGTCGAGCTCCCTCCCAACCCCTGCGAAGAGAGGGTCTCCCAGGAGAGGGATGGACGGCTCTACCAAGCCACCGTCAGATCGAGCTACACCGGAGAGATCGGCTACGACTGCTCCTTCAAGAGTAGGGAACCGTGGCGCCTGGCCCGTCCCTCCATCAGAATCGACCAGGTGGTGACTACAATCGCCATCGACCTCGTCAGCCAGTCCAAAAGGGTCCAGGGAACGATTAGCTACAACTACAGAGAGGCCAAGGAGCGCTTCAGGGGGACCTACAACGGCAACTACTACGACTGCTCCACAATCTACGGGACGACCCCTGTCCCCAGAACCCTCTCCAGCCAAGATGGAAGGGGTCTCCGATGGTTCTTCGACATGGAGTGGGCCGATCCCTGTACCCAGCAGATCGTAGAGACCAGCTGTCCCGCCGAGATGGTCCAATGTTCAGGAAAGTACAGCTCTCCTGCCACCAGCCAGATCCACTCCCTCAAACTGATCTTCGATTATACCATCACAGAGAGTTCCGGCAGAAACCACAGGGTCCACATTGAGAAGTATCTCCAGTGAGGTTTCCCTACCCTGGCTGAAGTCTCTAGTTGTAGTTTTGGTGGAGAGGGGCGGCAATCCGCCCCGGGGGCATCAAGGGGATTACTGGAGGGCCGCCTTCGCCCGTGCCACAACCTCCGAGAAGAGTGAGGGTTCATTCATAGCCATATCGGCCAAAATTTTCCGATCCAGTTCGATACCCGCCTCTTTCAATCCGTGGATGAAGCGGGAGTAGCTCATACCATTGAGTCGACAAGCGGCGTTTATTCTGGTGATCCAGAGCCTCCTGAAATCCCTCTTTCTCTGCTTCCTATCTCGATAGGCGTAAACCAGGCTCCGCTCTACCTGCTCCTTGGCCTTGCGGAAATGTTTTCTCCGCCCGCTGTAGAAGCCCTTGGCCATCTTGAGGATCTTCTTATGTCTCCGCCGTCTTACAGTTCCCGTTTTTACTCTCATTCTTTCCTCCCTTTACCTTTTTTTCTCTCTAGGTGCCGCACTCATGCGGACTTTACCCAATTCTGGGTGGAGTCTTTCGCTCAATAGGTGGCGATCAACTCAACGACACGCCGAACATCTACCCGAGCCACATAGTGGGGAGATCGCAATCTCCTCTTTCTCTTAGGGGATTTTTTGGTGAGAATGTGGCTCCTGAAGGCGCTCCCCCTCTTGATCTTGTTTTTGGTCTTCTTGAACCGTTTCGCGGCGCCTCGATGGGTCTTCATCTTGGGCATGGCGACTCCTTTGTAGAATTTGAAGAAGCAATTATAGCAGATTTAACCGAAAGCTCAAAAGGGGAGGGGTCGGGGAGACCCCGGGGATCAGAGTTGGGGACCGGCTTTGGAGTAGTCGAAGTTGCCGTAACCCTTATACCTCTTGAAGTTCTCGATGAAGAGTTCGGCCAACATCTTCAACTGTTGATCGTAGGCCTCCTTATCCTCCCATGTATTTCGAGGATTGAGAATGGAGCTATCGACCCCCCTGATCGCCTTGGGAATGGAGAGGTTGAAGATGGGAAAATTCTCAAACTCAGCCTCGTTGATGGAGCCATCGAGGATCGCATCGATACAGGCCCTCGTGTCGGAGAGCTTCATCCGCTCCCCTACCCCGTAGGGTCCCCCTGTCCAACCTGTGTTAACAAGATAGACATGGACATTATGCTCCTCGATCTTCTCCCCAAGGAGTTTGGCATAGACCGTTGGATGGAGGGGGAGAAAGGCCTCCCCAAAACAGGCGCTGAATGTGGCGACAGGCTCATCGATCCCCCGCTCCGTTCCGGCGACCTTCGCCGTATAACCGCTGAGGAAGTAGTACATAGCCTGCTCTTTGGTCAGTTTGCTGACAGGGGGGAGGACTCCAAAGGCGTCGGCACTCAAGAAGATGATATTTTTGGGATGGGGACCCTTGAGGTCCTCCTTATGTTTGCAGATATGGTAGATGGGGTAGCTGACCCGGGTATTCTCCGTCTTACTGCGGTTTTTGAAATCGATCCACCCTTTGGAGTCAACGGCCACATTCTCCAGGAGGGCGTTCCGCCTGATGGCGGCGTAAATATCGGGCTCATCTTTGCTATCTAGATCGATAACTTTGGCGTAACACCCCCCCTCGAAGTTGAAGATCCCCTCATCATCCCAGCCGTGCTCATCATCTCCGATGAGGCGCCGCTTCGGATCGGCACTCAGTGTAGTCTTCCCCGTTCCGCTCAATCCGAAGAAGAGGGCCACATCGTCCTCTTCACCGATATTGGCGGAGCAGTGCATACTGAGCTTCCCTTCCAAGGGGAGCCAGTAGTTCATCATGGAGAAGATCCCCTTCTTGATCTCCCCTCCATACCAAGTCCCGCCTATAATCCCAATATTCTCCTCGATATTGAAGACGATGAAGACATCTGAATTGAGGCCGTGCTCCCTGTATCGGGAGTTCTTCAGATTGGCGGCCACATAGAGGGTAAAATCGGGGTGGAAATTTTTGAGCTCCTCCTCCGTCGGTCTGATGAACATATTTTTGACAAAGTGGGCCTGCCATGCGATCTCGGTCACAACCCTAATCGATCTGCGGCTCTCCTCGCTGGCTCCGACGAAGGCGTCCATGATGTAGAGGTCTTTTCCGCTGAGGTACTCCTTCACATTGTGGAGGAGCTCATCAAAAATCTCTTTGGAGATCGGCTGATTGACATCTCCCCAAGCTATATACTTCTCGCTCGGAGGCTGTTTGACGAAATATTTATCTTTCGGGCTCCGTCCCGTAAAGATCCCGGTATCGACGGCGACCGCTCCCAGCTCGGTCACGACCCCCTCCCTCTGCTCAATCTCATGTCTGAAGAGGGTCTCATAGTCTGGGTTGTAATAGACCTTTTTAATGTCCCTTATCCCAAGTTCGTCAAAATCGTTAATCTCCATTTTGAGCTTGTCAAAATCATTAATCTCCATTTTGACCTTCTTGTGTTGAATTGTAATGCAATTGTAACAATTCAACCCTTAATTTGCAACAGAGGTCAGAAGTCGTGGGTCGCCGCATATTCCGGGGTACAGAAGATGCCGCAGTGGCACTTTCCCTTCTTCGGAATCTCCTCCTCTATGGCCGGCTTACAGGGGCAGATGCGGTCATCGGCACTCTTGAACTTTCCATCCTCCTCGACAACCATGAAACAGGGGCAGAACCGCTTCCCGTAAAGGAGTTTATGGCGGGCCAGCCCCATAATGACACCTTCATTGACCTCTTCACTGGGGTTATAGACCCAGCCAAACTGTTTACAGACCTTGTCGGTAAACTTCTTGGTCTTCTCCAGCTCCTCCAGAAACTCTGGACTGCTCATATCGATCTCTCTCATAGCCACTCCTTTCTCCATTCTCTCCGAACTCCACCCTACCAAGGTGCAGTTCCACTTTCTCCAGCCGCAGGCCCGGGCCTCTCCAGCCCTGCCACCTGTGGAGCGACTCCTCCGTCCACCCTCTCCTTCACCAGCTCTAGAGTTGCACCGTCACCGCTCCATATCTCTCCTGTGAGAAGGGGGTCGGTCTCCGCTCTCTCCCAATTCTATTCAACACCGGATTTAGAGTGGATAAAGAGACAGCGGTCCAGCTCCATTTTCCGAAGAGATTTACCAATTTTTACATATTTCACGATCACCTGATGGTTTCCCCTGATCTCCGGAGCCACAAGAATTCCCCCACTCTTCAGCTGGTCGATGATCCGCTGGGGGATGGAGGGGACAGCCGCCGAAAAGAGAATACGGTCATAGGGGGCAAACTCTTTCCACCCCAGCATCCCATCGGCATAACGGACATTCACATTGGTTATTCCGAGCTCTTTAAACCTCCTTCGAGCCTCGATGACGAGGCGCTCAATCCGCTCTATGCTGAAGACTCTCCGGACAATGTGGCTCAAAATGGCCGCCTGGTACCCGCTCCCGCACCCTATCTCCAGGACACTATCGGCTCCGACAGGCTCCAGAGCCAGAGTCATTTTGGCAACTGTGAGGGGGGAACTGATCCATTGACTTCCTGCAATGGGGAGAGCATCCAATTTGTAGGCGTAATGTTTAAACCCGGCGGGGACGAAGAGCTCCCGCCTCGTCTTGGCAAAAGCCTCTTTGATCTGGGGGGGGAGATGGAGTTGAGCATCGATGGCTTCAGCCAATTTGCGACATTTGTGTAGCTCTATCCGCTCTCGAAGGCTCATTTCAGTCCCACATTCATATAGCGACGCATCTTCCGAACCTGCTCTAGGTCAACCTTCTGGGATATTAACCTCTTCCGGTCATCCTGGGTTACCTCTCCAAAGGGGGTGATAATGGCGCTACTCTTGGCCATATCGCTATTGGCGCTATCACTGGCGACAACGAAACACTGGTTCATGACGGCGAGGGCCTGGGTCAGCTGTTCAAAGTGTCTCTTCCGCAACTTTCCCCACATGGCGGGGACGAGGATTATATCGCTCCCCTGGAGGCACTGCCAAATATCGAGGAAGCGGAGCTCGAAGCAGATGAGGAGCCCCAACCGCATTCCATCGATCTCAAAAATACCTATATCCTCCATCGATCCAGGGGTAAAATAGTCTGTCTCCCCTCCAAAGGCGAAGAGTTTTACCTTGGGCTGGCTGTGGACAATCTCCCCCCTGTAGAGGACATAGGCGACATTGTAGAACTTCTCTCCCCGCTTCTCAATCTGGGTATAGGCGATAATCCTCTCTCTGGAGAGGGGGAGGAGCTCTTCGAGGGCCCTCTCCCCGAAGGCCGCCGCCTCGTGGAAGCGGTCATAGGCAAATCCTGTCAGGCAGACCTCCGGAGCCACCACCAGATCGCCGCTCTTCTCGATCAACCCCTTCAAATTCTCCAGATTACGACTGAAATCCTCTCCCGTTTCCATCTGAATTACACTAAAAGTCATCGAAGTCAAGGCTTCCTTTGCTGTAGTTGGTGACATTGGCTTCAAAGAAGTTGCTCTTCTGATCGTTGAACTTGGCGAAGTCATCGACCCATTTAATCGGGTGCTCGACACCGTAGAGGGGCTCCAATCCGACCCTCTGTAACCGTTCATCGGCCAGATAGCGGATATACTGCTCGATGATCTCATCTGTCAATCCCAAAATCTGGCCCTGGGTAATGTATTTCCCCCAACTGCTCTCCAGCTCGACGGCCCCCTCAAACATCTTATAGACATCGTCTATGAGCTCTTTGGTGAAGAGCTCCGGTCGCTCCTTTCTGACGGTGTTGATCATATTCTGGAAGATGAGGAGGTGGGTCACCTCATCCCGTTGGATGAAACGGATCATCTGGGCGGAACCCAACATCTTCCCGCTTCGGGCCAGGGTGTACATGTAGGTAAATCCGCTGTAGAAGTAGATACCCTCTAAAATCTGGTTGGCAAACATCGCCTTGACAATATTCTCATCGGTAGGATTGGCCGCCAGCTCCTCATAGACCCTGGCGATGTAGTCGTTCTTCTGCTTCAGTTTCAGGTCCTCTCGCCACAGCTCATAAATCTCATCGGTATTCTGGCTGATGCTATCTACCATAACGGCGTAACTCTGGCTGTGGAGGGCCTCCTCAAAGGCTTGGCGGACAAGTATCAGGTTAATTTCGGGAGCTGTAATGTAGGGATTGACATTGTCGATGAGGTTGTTGGTCTGGAGACTATCCATGAAGATCAGCTGGGCCAATACTTTATCGTAGGCCAGCTTCTCGGCGTCGGTCAAGAGCTTGTAATCCCGGGCATCCTGGGTCATATCGACCTCTTTGGGAAACCAGGTATTGGCCAGCATCATCTCCCAGAGATTGTAGGCCCACTGATACTTGATCTTATTGAGCTCAAATATCCCTGTCGGATCGCCCCCGAAAACCTTCCGTTCATTGACACTCTCATGGGATTCTGGATTGTAGATCTTCTTCCTGTTGTAAACCATGGTGGCCACTCCTTTCCACCTTATGACCCCTCTCAAGATGGAGAGTGAATATATTATAATTTTGGGTAGGTATTTTAGCATAAAGGATAGCTTTTGAAAATTGCAACAACCTTTGGGAGTTCCCAATGTTCCCCAGATACCCCGCTCTATCGGGAGGGTGTGGAGCTGGGGAGACTCTTGGCACAAAGGGGCTACAGAGTCAAGTGTGGAGGCTATGGGGGAGCGATGGAGGCTGTCAGCAAAGGGATGGCCCAAGAGGGGGGAACCTGCATAGGGATAGGGTTGAAAGATTTTGAGGCCCGCCGTCCTCCCAACCCCTATCTGACGGAGAAGATTGTAGCGGACAATCTCTACCACCGCCTCCAACTTCTGATCGAGGGGAGCCAACTCTTCATAGCCCAAGGGGGGAGCATCGGAACCCTCAATGAGATCTTTATGGTGACAGCCATGAAATATGGAGGACTCAAACCCGATATTCGCATCATTCTCCTTGGAGATAGCTATCTCCGCTCCACCTGTTTTAACGAGGATTTCAAGAAGATTGTAGAGTTTTATGGAACAATTAGTGAGCTGAAAAACCATCTTTAAAGGAGTAACTATGCATTTGGACAACGAACAGGAGAGTCGGAATGTGGAGGACCGCCGAGGGAGGCGGACAACCATTCCGACAATGGGAGGAACCATAGGACGGATCAGTAAAATTCTGGCCTTCCTGCCCTTCCTCAAACCGCTCCTCAAGTCTAAAATAGGATGGGTCGTTCTGGGAGCCGCCCTCCTCTTCTACCTCAAGATGGGAGGAGGGGCCCCTTCTGGAACGGCAACGACAGGAGGGGATCTGAAGGATAAGGAGGCGGTCTTCATCAGCAAGGTCCTCAAGACGACAGAGGATGTCTGGCACAAACTCCTCCCCAAATATGGCTACCAGTACAGGGAGCCCAAACTGGTCCTCTATCGGGGGAGTACTCGGAGTGGTTGCGGTTTCGCCGACGCCCAGATGGGACCTTTCTACTGTCCCGTTGATGAGAAGATCTACCTCGATCTCACATTCTTCGACGAGTTGGAACGGAGGTTTGGAGCCAAGGGGGATTTTGCCCAAGCCTATGTTCTGGCCCATGAGGTGGGGCACCATGTCCAGAATATTATGGGTATCCTCTCCAAGATCCGAAGATTGCAGGAGATCGCCCTCCGAAGGGGAGACCAGGTCCAGGCCAACCATCTCCAGATCCCGGTGGAACTTCAAGCCGACTGCCTCGCCGGAGTCTGGGCCCACTATGTCCAGGATAAACTGGATCCAGGGGACATCGAAGAGGGGATCCGAGCGGCGGCGGCTGTCGGTGACGATATGATCCAGAAACGGACCCAAGGTTATGTGATCCCGGACAGCTTCACCCACGGAACGGCAAAGCAGAGGGTCAGCTGGTTTGTCAGAGGCTACAAGAGTGGGGACCTCAGGAGCTGTAATACATTCCAGTAGGGGGAGGAGGGAGCTCTCCCTCCCCATTAGCAACTGTAATAGAGTTTGAACTCGTAGGGGTGAGGACGCCCTTCCACAGGATTGACTTCGGCCTCATACTTCCAGTCGATGTACTCCCGAATGAAATCTTCGCTCATAACACCGCCAGCTGTCAGGAACTCATGATCCCTTTTGAGGGCTTCGAGGGCCTCCCTGAGAGTTGCAGGCATCGTCTTGATCCCCTGATCCCTCAACTCTTCGAGAGTGTACTCAAAGAGATCCTCATCCCTCGGATCTCCTGGATCGATCTGTTTCTTGATACCATCAATTCCCGCCATGAGAATGGCTGTAAAGGCGAGGTAGGGACAGCTAGAGCTGTCGGGGCTTCTGAACTCTACCCGAACACTCTTCTCTCCAGCTCCAAATGGAATTCGGAAACAAGCACTCCTGTTCCGTGCGCTGTAAGCTAGAACAGAGGGGGCCTCAAACCCGGGCATCAACCGCTTGTAGGAGTTTGTAGAGGGGTTTGTAAAGGCGGCAACGGCTCCAGCGTGCTCTATAATTCCTCCGATAAACCATTTGGCTATCTCACTGATATTTCCATACTCTCCCGCTTTGAAGAAGAGGTTCTTCCCATCTTTCCAGATGGAACAGTGGACATGCATTCCGTTCCCATTGTCTCCGTAGAGGGGTTTGGGCATGAAGGTAGCTGTCTTCCCGTTGACATGAGCGACATTTTTGACAACATACTTATATTTCTGGACATTGTCGGCGGCGGTAATAATATCACCGAACTTGACGCCGATCTCTCCCTGTCCTGCAGTACCGACCTCATGGTGGACGACGAAGGTCTCAATACCGATCTCTTCGAGAACGCTGACCATCTCTGCCCGAATATCCATCTGGCTATCGACTGGAGGAACGGGGAAGTAACCCTCTTTGTAGGCCGGCCTGTGGCCTATGTTGTATCCCCCTTCGTCTCGGGGATCCTTTTTCCAGTTCCACTCACCCTCTTCGGAATCGATCTCGTAGCACTGCTTGTTGGGTTCATCTTCCACATGGATATGGTCGAAGATGAAGAACTCGTTTTCGGGTCCGAAGTAGGCGGCATCACCTATGCCACTGCTCTCAAGGTACTCTAGAGCCTTCTTGGCGATCGTTCGGGGATCTTTGTAGTAGGGAGTTCCATCGACATCGTGGACAGAGCAGATGACTACCGCCGTCGGATCGGCTGTGAAGGGATCGATGAAGACTGTAGAGGCGTCGGGCATGAGGAGGGTATCCGATTCACTGATATTCTTCCACATTCTGATAGAGCTTCCATCAAAGGGAATACCCTTCTCAAACATCTCTTCCGAAACAGCCTTGGCATTGTAGGATAGGTGATGCCACCGTCCGAAGACATCGGTGAAGCGGAAATCGACGAACTCAATCTCCTCCTCTTTGAGAAGAGTAAAGAAACTTTTGACTGCGTCGCTCATGTAAGCTCCTTGTAGAAATGGTTTCGCCCCCTATTATATCTCAAGAAATTGGAGGGAATTGTCTAAAAAATGTACAACTTCGGCCATAACTTGCTATAATATGGAAAAAAGGAGGGTGGTATGGCCGATGTAGAAAAGAGCCTCAAGAAGATGGGCCTCATCATCGATAGATTGGTACAGAAGGTGGAAGAGATGGATCGCCGCCTCAAGGCCTTGGAAGAGGGGCAGAGGACAGCTCCAGGAGGAGGAAAGATGGGGGGAGAAAAAGTGGGTGCTGTTTCAAAAGGTAACGAATCGGCGACAGCACCAGGAGCGACAGGTCCCTCCTTCGGAAAGACTCTAGGTACCTCATTCCTCGGATCTCTAGCGGGAGCTGTAGCCGGGATGGGTCTCTACAACCTCCTCTTTAACGACGATGTAGCACCCCAAGCCATGGCTGAGAAGATGGGAGTCGACACCTCCGCCCTGGAGGGGTTTGCTCTAGATGGGCTAGAGGAGAAGATAGAGGGCCTCGATGAGAAATTGGATGAGCTCGACAAAGAGCTCGATGATATGCTGGCCCAGGTAGAAGAGTTTGATGACGGCATCACCGACGCCGACTTCGAGGAGATGAGCCTCGACGACTACCTGGCGAGCGAGGAGGGTGGAGACCTGTTTGATACCGACTTTGGCGGTGATTTTGGTGGAGGAGATTTCGGTAGCGGTTTCGACGACGTTTAGGAGCTCTCCCCTCCCTTGGAGATGGGAGAGGGGAGAAATTCTCTTCCCCGCCAGTGAGGTTTGGATTGGTGCCGGAGCTCACCAAATTCTGTCTGGCCCGAGGTGGGAATTAAAGGAGAGAATAGAGACCAGGAACCTCTGCCGGAAAACAAAAATTCCCTACTGAATCTCCCCACACCTCTCCCGATCTCTGGGAGAGCTGTTCCCTTTCGAGTCCTCCCCCCTCCGGAACCTTCCCTCCAGAGGAGATCGGCAGACTCCACAGAGAGACTCTTCCCGTCAGAGAGGGATCAACTCCATCTCCTTCCTCCTGAAGATTGCCTGTTCCCGAAAACCTATTTCCCGGGCCAGATTGCGGAGATACTCCTGTCGATACCCGACATGATCGGGCTCATGGGCATCACTCCCAAATGTAATGGGTATCCCCCTCTTGAAGATCTCCTCCAGGAGCTCCCGACTGGGGTACTGCTCTCCCACAGGTTTTCGGAGACCGGCGCTGTTAATTTCGACAGCCATACCGCTCTTTTCTATCCTCTCCAAGAGTTCATGGGTCAGAAGAGAGAGATCGCCACTGGGTTTGAAGTTGAAAACCTTGAGAAGATCGATATGACCTACAATCTGAAAGAGGCCGCTCTCCACCATCTGTGACACAATATAGAGATACTCCTCCCAGAGCCGATCTCTATCGACCTTCTCATAGTGACCTATAAATTCGGGATTATCGAAGCCCCAGAGCTGAGAGGAGCCATCCACATGTTGGGGAAGGAAGTGGACAGAACCGATGAGGTAGTCCACATCGGCCTTGAGGATCTGTTCCTCCATGAGACCGGGGAGAAAATCGACCTCATAGCCCAGGAGAATCTCTATCTCCCCCCGATACAGCTCCCGGAGGCCCCGGACCCTCTCCTCATAGAGGGGGGCCTCCTCTAGAGCCATCCGATATGTCTGATCAAACTCCATAGGGGCATGATCACTGAAGCCGAAAATCCCTACCCCCGCTCCGATAGCCCTCTCGATATACTCACTCATCTCCCCCACAGCGTGTTTACAGAGCTTGGTGTGGTTGTGGAGATCTACAACAGTGGACACGAAATACCCTTGTCGAGGGGAATGATATACTCTTCATAATCGCTCTCTCTCCCACTCTCATCCTCTCCTGGAAATGAGATGGAGAGTGATGAAGGGGAGCTCTCCACCCTCTCAAAAAAGAGCTCCTTAGAAGGGAGGAGAACTATATCCTTGAGAACACCCTCTCCAACTTTGAGCTCTCCAAGGACCTTTAGGAGCCCCCACTGTATCTGACCATCCTTCACACCATCGAGCTTGGCGACTGTAGAACCGTTTCGGGAGACATAGATCCAATCCCATTGACCTCCATCGTAATGGTAGTAAATTCCTGTGTAATCCAACTCTCTACGGGAGAGTTCTCCAAGCCACTCATATTCTCCCTCAAGCTCTCCAAAATGGAGTCTCCCATCTGGGAGGAACTGAACATCACCAAAGGGTGTGGAATCCCTCGACTTGAGAAGGACCCATTTGAGAGAGAAATCTTTAATTCCATCCAGTTTCGCTACAAAGGATCCATCTTTGGAGGCGTAGACCCAATCCCATTGGTCAGGGCCGTAGTGGTAGTAGAATCCGTTGTGGGGGATCTTCTTTCCAGCCAAAGTGGTTACAATCTCCTCAAGATCTCCCCCGAATAGGGGAACCAACAGCAACCAAAGGAATAAAATGGTCCGCATATCTTCTCCTTTGCTCTCCTTTGAAAAATTTTTTCCCCTCCCCAACCAAGTACACATTAAAAGAGGAGCTCCTCCTCTCGCTCTTCACTCTCCAGATCCTCTCGGGAAGGCTTCGATATGTCGGTAAAGAGCTCCCTTTTGCCTCCGATATAACTCCAGTAGATCCCTTTGGGTTTTGGAAATTTCCTTCCCAGCTCAGGGTGGAGTCTGTAGATCTCCCTAATGAACTGTCCCACCACAGGAGCCGCCGCCCGCCCTCCTGACTCACCCTTTTTGAGGGGGGTATTGTCATCCTGTCCGTACCAGACAATAACTTCAATATCGGGAGTGAAACCGCAGAACCAGGCATCTTTGTAGTTGTTTGTCGTTCCGGTCTTCCCGGCCACCTCAACTCCGTCAACTCGGGCCCTCCTCCCTGTTCCCCGCTTGACCACATCCTTTAGTATATCAATCATGAGATAGGCCTGTCTAGGTCTCTCTACCTGAAAAGTGGTCAGGGGCTCCCCATAGATCCGCTTCCCTGTAAAATCTACCACCTCCTTGATCAGAATGGGCCTATTTTTTGTGCCGTAGTTGGAGATAATGGTATAGTACTCAGCCAATTTGATGGGGGAGAGGGCCATGGTCCCGAGGGCAAGGGAGAGATCCCGGGGAAGATCTGTAAAGCCAAAACTCATGAGCCGATCATAGACCTTGGAGAGTCCAATATCCTCGACCAGATTGATAGTGGCCAAATTGCGGGAGTGGACCAGGGCCTCCCGCAGGGTGACGACCCCTTTGAAATTCCGCTCGTAATTTTTGGGTTGCCAGAGTCTCCTCTTCCCTCCGATGACCACTTTATAGGTTCGGGCCACATCGGGGAGTTTGGTGGCGGGAGAGTAACCGAGATCGAGGGCGATCAGGTAGATAAAGGGCTTGAAGGCGCTCCCTGGCTGTCTCTTGCCCTGGGTAACCCTGTTGAAGGGGCTCTTGGTGTAGTCCACTCCCCCTACAAGGGCCAGGATCTCTCCGCTCTTCTGCTTCACCACAACAGCCGCCCCGTTGAGTTTTTTATAGTTGTACCCCTTCCCCCTCTCCAAAATGGCTCTGTACCCCTTCTGGAGCCCCCTCTTCATGAGCTCCTGATACTGGAGGTCGATGGTGGTATAGATCTGATAACCGCCGCTCTTCAGATCCTTGAAGCGGGAGGAGAGCCTTCGGACCACCTCATCGACAATATAGGGAGCCCTATTTCTTGTGAGACTATCATCATAGACCTTGGGACGCTCCTGGAGAGATGCAAAAAACTCCTTATCATCTATCCATCCCAGCTCATGCATACGGCTCAAAACCCGATCGGCCCTTTTGAGAGCCGCCTCATAGTTCCTGGTAGGGTCGTAGTAGCTGGGAGCCCTGGGAAGTCCCACCAGAATAGCTATCTCCTTGAGGGTCAGGTTTTTCAAACTCTTATGGAAGTAGCCCCGGGCCGCCGTGGCAACTCCGTAGTAGCCGTGGCCGAAGTAAACCTGATTGAAATAGCGCTCCAGAATATCCTCTTTGGTCAGGTACCGCTCCACCTCCAAGGCGATGAGGATCTCCTGGATCTTCCGCTCAATCTTCTTCTTTCTGGAGAGAACCATATTTTTGACCAGCTGTTGGGTGATGGTACTGGCCCCCTCCACAAAGCGGCGGGCCTTAATATCCTTGATGACAGCCCTCACAATGGCATCGACATTGATGCCGTGGTGCTCGAAAAAGTTGGTATCCTCAATGGCCAGGAGGGCCTCTACCATCCTCCCCGGGATCTGGGAATAGGGGACATACTCCCTGTTCTCCTCTTCAAAGAGGTTGGCTATCAGTTCTCCATTGCGGTCGAAGATCTTCGTTGTCAATTTTGGATGGTAATCTATGATCTCCTTCGCCTTGGGGGCGACCTTCTGATAGGTGGTCCCGAGATAGACTATTCCCCAGATGAGGAGGGAGAGGAGAACCGCTACAATGAAAATGAGTAGAATTTTGAGTATCGTCTTGATCATTGGCGAAACTTTCTGTGGGCAAAATTTGCTTCGATGAGCTCCCTGGTGTAGGGACTCTTGGGAGCCCGCAACACCTCCTCCATCGGACCACGCTCCACAATGGTCCCAGACCGAATGACGGCGACCTCCCTACAGAGCTGTCGGGCACTCTCAATATCGTGGGTGACAAAGAGGATGAGAAAGCCCATCTGCTCCTGGAGTCTTCGGAAGAGGGCGAGAACCATCTCCTTCGTCCGAGGATCGAGGGCCGTTGTCGGCTCGTCGAGGAGGAGGAGCTTGGGATGGTGGGAGAGGGCCATGGCAATGACGACCCTCTGGACCTGTCCCCCACTGAGTTGGGGAGGGTAGCGGTCGAGGAAGCTCTCATCGAGCCCCACCATCTTCAAGAGCTCCGGAGCCTCATCACTGAAAAACTGATCCCTGATTGTCGTGAGGGGACTCAAAGAGGTAAATGGATCCTGGGGAACAAGGGAGAGAGTCTTTCCCCGAATGAGAGGGTACTCCCACTCCAGATCAATCTCCCTCTCCAGACCCTTGGGAAGGAGTCCCAGAAGAGCCTTGAGAGTGATACTCTTTCCGCTCCCACTCTCCCCTACGAGGGCGAGGGAGTGCTCTATCGAAAAGGAGATATTGACGATGGTCCCCTCCTTCCCCTTCACGACAAGTCTCCTACAGAGAAACATGGGTCACCCTTTCCAAGAGAGAGGCCAGATCCTCTAGGGATTCTCCGACCCGGGGAATTATCCTGATCTGGGGCCTCTTGACTGTCGGCGGACGGATAGCCCCGACAAGATAGCCCTCCTCCACAAGCTCCCTCTGGAGCTTCACGGGATCGTGATGGGGGATAGGGAGGATGAGCCCCCCAATCTCATACCCGAAGGAGGCAACCAATCGGCGACGCTCCTCCATCTCCCTTTTGAAGAACTCCAAACGGCTCTCCACCTCCAGAAAGGCCTCATGGGCCAAGGCGATGTCCCAGAGGGAAGGAGCGGTGGTGTAGATAATACTCTTGGATCGGTTCTCCAAAAAGGAGATAATCTCCCGACTGGCCAGAATATAGGCGCCGTAACTGCCATAGGCCTTTCCCAGGGTTCCCATTTTAATGTAGTTTGGCTCTATCTCCACTCCGTCGAGGACCCCCAGGAGGCTCTCCCCCACAACACCGCCACTATGGGCCTCATCGACAATGAGGAGGGCCCCAAACCTATTGACCACATCGAAAATCTCCCTCTCTAACAGATGGCCGCTCATGGAATAGACCCCCTCGACGGCCACAATGGCTCTCCTGTACCCTCCCTTGGCCAACTCCTCCTCCAGATGGGCAGGGTCGTTGTGTCTGAATCGGACCACATCTCCCACCAACCTCGCCGCCAGATTACCGCTGGCGTGGAACTCTTCATCGATGAAGAGTCTATCCCCCCGCCGCACCAGGGCCTCAATGAGGGCTATATTGGCGAGAAAACCGCTCCCTACGGTGATAGCTCCCTCAAAGCCACTCCTCCGACAGAGCTCCTCCTCAAACTCCCTATGAATATCGCTGTAGCCACAGACCAGCTGGGAGGCCCTGGGGCCGTGGAAGGGGGCGGAACGGACCCGCTGGTAGGCCCTTTCCAAGAGCTCCCCGTTTCGGGCCAGATCGAGGTAGTCATTGGAGGCGAAATCTTTGAGGTCCGGAGGATAGATGGTCCGCTCCCGAAATCTCCCAGCCCTCTTGAGAGCCTCCAACTCCTGCTCATACATGGATAATCTTTCTCCTGATCGCCTCGAACCCCCGCAAGGGATCTCTCTTGTAGAGATCGATCTCCGCCCTCAAATCGTACCCCCTCAGATAGAAACCGATAAATTGGAGAAGGTTTCTCGGCTCCTCCCTCACTACAGCCCTCTCGAAATCGATGACCCTCACCTCTCCAAGATCCCTGGAGTAGATGAGATGGTGGTACCGTCCCAGTTGGCGGTGGGAGATCCCTTCCCGATCTAGATAGTGGCACACCTCCAATCCGAGGGCTACCGCCCGCTTCCAATCGACCTGGAAAGCCTCCTTGAGGGAGATCCCCTCGATATACTCCATGATGAGATAATCCTCCCCCGCCTCCCAGAGGCGGGGAGTGTAACGGGGGGAGAGCCTCCTCAGCAGAGCCCCCTCTTTCTTCAAGGTGTTGGGACGGCCGTACCTCAACCTCTTGAGAACAGCCTTCCTTCCGTGGTAGTCGATGAGGAAGAGCTCTCCCCTATTTCCCTGGAAGAGCTTCACCATAGAGGATCTCCCTCAATCTCTCTACCTGGAGCCCCCTAGCCGTCGATTCTCTCCCCTCTACCCCCTCAATATACCTCTTGCAGAACCCCTCTACCATACAGGCTCCAGCCTTGCCCCTCCACTCATCACCCTTGAGATAGCGCTCCATATCTTCTCGGTCAAAGGGTCTGAAGTGATAGACCGTCCTATCCAGATCCTCCACCACCCGTTCCCTATCTCTATAGACCATACAGGTGAGAATATCGACCCTCTTCCCACTCTGCCGTTCCAATAGCTCCCTAGCCTCCTCTCTGCTCCTGGCTTTCCGGAGTATCTCCCCATCGACGGCTACCACCGTATCGGCGGTAACAATAGGGAGATCAAGCCCATACCTCCGTACCGCCTCCTCCATCTTTCCCCGGGCGACGGCACAGACAAATTCCTCTGGATCCCTGTACCTCTCCAGAAGTCTCTCCTCGTCGAAATCTACAGGGCTCTGGACAAACTCTATCCCCCCTTCCTGGAGCAGTTGGGCTCGGGTCGGACTGGCACTGGCCAGTCTAACCAACCTTTTTGTCCCCACATTCGCCTCGGACACAGCTTCCCCCTGGCTTGTGGCGGAGGTCGGGGATATTGAGGACCCCCCTCAAGATTGTCTCCACCGTTGCATTCTCAGTCCCAAAGACCCCCTTCAGATACTCATGGGCCTTCATGGGATCCACATGGTCGCCGCAGGTGAAGACATCGACTGCGGCAAAGCGGTACTCAGGCCATGTATGGATTGTGAGATGGCTCTCACTGATGACAACAACCCCGCTGACCCCGTAGGGTTCAAATCTATGGAAGGAACTCCCTATCACCGTCGCTCCAGCGATCTCAGCCGCCCTGATGAGGGCCTGTTCCACCTTTCCGACATCGTTGATCGCCTCTTCGTCGCACCGATAGTACTCTGCCAGCAGATGTTTTCCCAATGATTTCATCGGCTCCCTTTACTAAAATCCTCGCAGTACCAGACCGAAAAAGATCGCCAACATTCCGAGAAAGATATTGAGGGGGAGCAGGTACTTTGAAATAGGGGCCAACATCTTCTTGGCAACCATGATATTGCTCTTGAGATAGGCGTCCTGGGCCTTGAACCTCAACCAGACCATGAGGCCGTAATTGAGGGTCATAAGGAGCCAGATACTCTCCTTCACATGGACAATGGTACTCAATTTCGTATGGCCCCGAAACCCGAAGAGATGGGCCAGATAGAGCCCTGTAGCGAGGAGGATGATGATGAAGGGGAGAACAACCATGAAGAGCCTCCCCGTCACCTCCAAGGTTCGGGCTATGCGGATATGGTCATCTCCAATATTCTGGAGGGCGGGGTGGACAGCGAGGCGGATCACAACCATTCCGCCGATCCAGATAATAGCCCCGAGAATGTGGAAGAAGATGATGTAGATGAGGTACCCTTCCATTATCTCCCTTTTACTCTCTCTTCGACAAAGGCGAGGGCCCGTTCCATCGCCTCACCGATCTTTTCGGGCTCCTTTCCGCCAGCCTGGGCGAAATCGGCCCTTCCACCGCCACCCCCTCCAACGACGGGAGCCACCTCTCGGACCCACTCTCCCGCCTGGAGATCGACCCCCTTGACTCCAGCCGCTATGGAGACCTTCTCTCCTTTGGTCTGGAAGAGCATAATGGCCACCTTCCCGTATCTATTCTTCATCTCATCGATGACCCTCTTAATATCTCCCCCCTCAACCCTATCCACAATGACAACCAGATCTCCAATCTTCCGACTCTTCAACTCTTGGGATTGGAGTTTGGAGGCCTTCTGGAGCTCCTCCTTCAACTCCTTGACCTCCTTCTGGAGCCTCTCGATCCCCTGGAGGAGATCCCTACTCTTGAGGAGAGCTTTGGCCTGCTCCAACTGGCTCCTCCACCCTTTGGCTCTCTTCTGGGCCGCCGCCCCACAAATTGCCTCAATCCGTCGGACTCCGCTACTGACTCCGGACTCCTTCACAATGAAGAAGCTCCCGATCTCCGCCGTATTTTTGACATGGGTACCGCCGCAGAGCTCCACACTCACATCACCGAAGGAGACAACCCGGACAACATCTCCATATTTCTCTCCGAAAAGGGCTATGGCTCCCCGTCGCTTCGCCTGTTCTATCGGCATCTCCTCCACTCTCCCCTCAACTCCCCGGGCGATGACTCCGTTGACAAAATCCTCTACCCTCTCCACCTCTTCGGCAGTGAGCCCCTTGGGGTGGGAGAAGTCAAACCGGAGGCGGTCCGCCTCCACAAGGGAGCCCTGCTGGGTCACATGGTCACCGAGAACCTTTCGGAGAGCGGCATGGAGGAGATGGGTAGCCGAGTGGTGTTTGGCGATCTCTCGGCGGGAGCTGTCCACAACGGCCCTGACACTCTCATCGACCTTGACCTCCTGGAGAGCCTCTATCCTGCTCATGTTGAGACCGAAGAACCCCTTGGTATCGGTGACCTCCGCTATCTTTCCCCCCTCATGGAGCCAAATCTCTCCCCTGTCTCCGATCTGCCCCCCACTTTCGGCATAGAAGGGGGTCTCCTCCAAGAGGATCCACCCCTCCTCTCCCGGAGAGAGGTGATCGACCCTCTTGAAATTCCTATCCAGCAGGGCGAGGATAACGGTTTTGGCCTCCATCTTCTCGTAGCCGACAAACTCATTCTTCAGGGCGACCAGCTCCCCAAAATCCCCTTCAACTACCATATCACCACTTCCCCGCCACGCCGCCTTCGCCCGGCGGCGCTGTTCCTCCATCAACTCCTCGAAGCGGGCCCTATCCAGCTCCATTCCCCGCTCCCGGAGCATATCCTCCGTCAAATCTATGGGAAAGCCGTAGGTGTCATAGAGTTTGAAGGCTACATCTCCGCTGAAGATCTTTCCGCTCCTCTGGAGCTCCTCCTCAAAGAGCCTCATTCCCGCATCGATGGTCTGGTAGAACCGCTCCTCCTCGGCTCTGATCTGTTCCTTCACCGTCGGGAGGCGCTCTTCGAGATAGCTATAGTGTCCCCCCATGAGGGAGACAACCTCATCGGCGAGAAGGTAGAAGAAGGGCTCCCGCAATCCCAATAGGTAGCCGTGGCGGACCCCCCGCCGCAGAATTCTCCGGAGGACATAACCCCGCCCCTCATTGGCGAAGGAGACCCCCTGGGAGAGGAGGAAGACGACGGCTCGGATATGGTCGGCAATAACCCGGAAGCTCGCCCCTTCCTGGTAACGGTACTCCTTACCGCTCAACTCACTCACCCTCCCGATGAGGGGCATGAAGAGGGAGCTGTCGTAATTGCTGAAGACCCCCTCTTTGATGGCCATAATCCGTTCCAATCCCATTCCGGTATCGATACTCGGTTTGGGGAGGGGGAGGAGCTCTCCCGCCTCATTCCGTTCATACTGCATGAAGACCAAATTCCATATTTCGAGGAAGCGGTCCCCATCTCCCCCAAGATAGTCTTCCGGAGAGTTGAACCGCTCCTCTCCCTGATCGTAGAATATCTCGCTACAGGGACCGCAGGGGCCCGTATCCCCCATTTGCCAGAAGTTGTCTTTATCCCCGAACCGCTTGATCCGATCTTTGGAAATATGTTTCTGCCAGATCCTCTCGGCCTCATCATCACTCTCATGGACCGTGATCCAGAGCCTCTCGACAGGGAGTTCCAGGACCTGGGTCACAAATTCCCAGGCAAAGTCGATAGCCTCTTCCTTAAAATAATCTCCAAAACTGAAGTTGCCCAACATTTCGAAGAAGGTATGGTGTCGGGCCGTATATCCCACATTCTCCAGATCGTTATGTTTCCCTCCCGCCCGGATGCAGGTCTGACAGCTGGCCGCCCGGGCCACAGGGGGAGGAAGTTCCCCTGTAAAATATTTCTTGAAGGGGACCATTCCAGCATTGGTGAAGAGAAGGGTAGGATCCTCAGGCACAAGGGGAGCGCTGGGATAGATCTTGTGCCCCTTCCCCTCAAAATAGTCCAAAAACTCTTTTCTAATATCCATCAATTCCCTCTTTGTGGGTATAGTTTACATTATTGTACCAAAAACCTGATGGGGTCTCTATCGGCGGGGGGAGAGGTAACCTTCGTTAATCAGTTCGAGGACAATCTCTCTGAAGACGGGGACAGCTGTCTGGGAGGCGAAGTAGCGCTCTTTTGGCTCTATCACAGTGACTCCGATGGTGTAGCGGTGTTTCCTATCGTTGGCGAAACCGAAAAAGGAGCTGTTGTAGATACTCCGATACCGCCCTCCCCGGGCAATCCGGGCCGTTCCGGTCTTCCCCCCCACTTGAAGCCCCTCTATTCTGGCTATCCTCCCTGTCCCCTTCTCTACCACTTTGACGAGGATCTCCTTGACCGTATTGGCCGTCTTGGAGGAGATGACCTGGCGGATCTTCTGGGGGGGGAGCTCCTTCCTCTTTCCCGATGTCTCACTGAGGAAGGCGCCAATTCGGGGTGTTATCTCCTTCCCCTCGTTGTTGAAGGCGTTGTAGGCGTTGAGGAGCTGGGCAAAGGTCACCTCTATACTGTAACCGTAGCCCACATTGGCCTTGTAGAGCTCGCTCTTGAACCGCTGGATAGGGAGGACCAGCCCCCGCCCCTCATTGGGAAGGTCGATACCTGTCCGGCTCCCAAAACCGAAATTGAGTAGTCCCTTGTAAAACTTGTCGTAGGGGAGCCGCTGGGCCAGCTGGGCAATTCCGATATTGCTGGAATAGACAATGACATTCTCTGCACTGAACCACTCTCTCTTGTGCTCATCTGTAATCACCTTCTTTCCCAGCTTGTAAACTCCGTTGTATCCCTTGACCATCTCGTAGAGGTTAACCAGCTTGTGCTCCAGCAGAAGGGCGAAGGTGATGGGCTTCATGACAGAGCCGGGCTCGAAGGTGTATCTGATAGCACTGATGTTGAGGGCCCCCTCGCTCTCCTTGGTAATGTGGGAGGCGTTGTACCGTCGGGAGCTGGCGATGGCGAGGATCTTCCCCGTATCGCTCTCCATGACGGCGGCGATGATCTCCTTGGCATCCAGATCGATTCTGTGGTTGTCGAGGATATTCTCCAAATTCTTCTGGAGGAGGACATTGATGTTGAGGTGGAGGTTGTAGCCGTCGATCCGCTTCCGAATGAGGGCCTCCTTGTTGAGAATAATATTGTTCCGAATATCCCTCCTCCCCCTGATGAGGCCGTCCTGGTGCTCCTTGATGAAGCGGTTGTAGTACCCCTCCAACCCCTCGACCCCTTTGGGCCGTATGTACCCCTCCTTATCTTCGATCTTATGGATATGGCCTATGACGGGAGTCAGGAGATCCTCATAGGGAAAGACCCGCTCCTCTCCGCTCTCCACAATGGTCAACCCCTGGGTGATATACCTGTTGTTGATCTTGTAGGGTCTGAAGACATTCATACCGAGGAGGACCCTGTTGAGGAGTTTGAGCTGGTAGGCCCTCTTTGTATCGATATTCTTGGCGAGGACCACATACCCCTTACTCCTCAGGGTCTTCCGTATCACCTCCTTTGGTATATCGCTGTAGATATGGACAAGGTTGATGAAGAGCTCCCTCTTGGCAGGATCGACTGTAGGAGCAAGAAATTCGACTCTATAGACCTTGTTGGAGTAGGCCAGCTGGTAGCCGTCCGAACTGATGATCGCCCCTCGGATCGCCCTATTCTTCTCGGAAGCGATGAGCCACCGGAGATCACGATCCTCGACAATAATCTTAAGCACCGCTAATACAAAAATTGTAATGCCTAAGACGAAGAGTATAAAAAGGGAAGCGATCTTCAAGGTTTTGCCGGAAGTTGCCATAGAATCGTGTTTCTTACATTCATTTTTTTGGATAAAATAATACCTCAAAACGATAAATATCGACTTAAAGAGAGACATGCAAGATAAAAAGCTCTTCTACCTGTCAGCTCTGCTCATCACCATTAGTATTCTGCTCTCCTACAGCCTGACGACCTTTACGGTTCTCTACTTCAACTACTCCCACTTCCACTTCTTCATACGGCAACTCATTAGTGGGATCATCTCCATCGCCATTATCTGGCTGTTGGCGACGAGACTCCCCCTCAAGTATGTGAACCGTTTCGGAATAGGGCTCTTCATCATCTCTTTCCTCCTGATGATAGCCATGGTCGTCATGCCCTCCTCCCTGGTAACAGCCATTGGAGGGGCCAAGCGGTGGATTAAACTCCCGGGCTTCTCCATCGCCCCTGTGGAGTTTTTCAAGGTCGGCTTCGTCTATTTCCTCGCCTGGAGCTTCACCAGAAAGTTCCAGCACTCCCACCATGAGACACTCCTCAAGGAGCTTGTCTCCACATTCCCCTATCTGGTCCTCTTCTTCATAGCGGTCCTCTCCATAGCGGTCTTCCAGAACGATATAGGGCAGGTTATGGTTCTCGGGCTCACATTTAGCTTCATGCTCCTCTTCGCAGGACGGAGCCTCAAGCTCTTCTTCATCTTCATCGGGGCCGCCGTCGCCCTCTTTGTCATCTTCGTCTCCATTTCGGAGAACAGGATCGCCCGAATTAAGATGTGGTGGGCCAGCGCCCAGAAATTGATTCTCTCCTACCTCCCCAGCTCCCTAGCCCAGGAGCTGAAGGTAGATGATGTCCAGGAGTCCTACCAGCTCATCCAATCCCTCAATGCCATCCACCACGGAGGCTTCATAGGACAGGGTCTGGGAAATGGCCAGTTCAAACTGGGCTTTCTGAGCGATGTCCACACCGACTTTGTCTTGGCGGGTATGACCGAAGAGCTCGGCTTCATAGCGACCCTCGCCATCTCCTTCATCTACATTCTCCTCATCCACAGAATCTTCAAGATCGCCAACAGGACTCGGGATATGACCACCTATCTCTTCAGCTCGGGCATGGCCTCCCTCATCGGCTTCTCCTTCCTCATCAACTCCTTCGGTATCAGCAGTCTTATACCGATCAAAGGGTTGGCAGTCCCCCTCTTGAGTTATGGAGGGAGTGCACTCATAGCCACATCGATAGGGATTGGGCTGGTCCTCCTCCTCAGCAAGAAGAGCGCCGACGGAAATGGGTTATGATCGCCCTTACAGGAGGAGGAACGGGGGGACATCTGGCCATCGTAGAGAGTCTGGGAGAGGAGCTCTCCCGCCGAGGGATCCCGATGATCTTCCTCGGATCGGAGAGGGGACAAGATAGGGAGTGGTTCCAGAATGATAGGAGGTTCAAGGCCACCTACTTCTTGGCCAGTGAAGGGGTTGTCGATAAGAGGGGAGTGGGAAAGGTCCGCTCCCTCATGAAGATAGGGGCCCTCTCCCTGGAGGCCAAGAGAATTCTTGAGAGGGAGGGGGTCAAAGGGGTCATCAGTGTCGGAGGCTACTCGGCGGCTCCGGGCTCCTTCGGAGCCCTCCTGGCGGGGATCCCCCTCTTCATACATGAACAGAACGCCCATATCGGGAGGCTCAATAGACTCCTCCGCCCCTTCTGTCGCCGCTTCTTCTCCTCATTCTTCCCTCCCTACGATCCCTATCCCGTCGGAGAGGAGTTCTCTAGGAGACAGAGAATTCGGGAGAGGCTCTCGACCATCCTCTTCCTCGGTGGGAGCCAGGGGGCTCGGGAGATCAACGATCTCGCCCTCAAACTTGCCCCAGAGCTGGAGAGGAAGGGGATCAAAATTATCCACCAGACAGGATACCGGGAATTCGAGAGGGTCAGAGAAGGGTACAGAGCCCTAGGAATAGAGGCCGATCTCTTCCCCTTCACCCCAGAGATAGTCTCCAAGATGGTTGAGGCAGACCTGGCCATCAGCAGGGCGGGGGCCAGCACCCTCTGGGAATTGGCGGCCAACGCCCTCCCCGCCCTCTTCCTCCCCTACCCCTACGCCGCAGGAGATCACCAGCGGAAGAACGCCCACTTCCTCGTTTCCAAGGGAGCCGCCCTCTTCTACACTCCGACTATCAGGTTGGAGGAGATCGAACTCAAGGCCATGAGCCAGAGACTCTCCTCCCTCTTCAAACCCAATGGAGCCCGTCACATCATCGATGAGGTCCTCCTCCTCACTTTGTGACGACCCTATTCTTTCCATTCCGCTTGGCTTCGTAGAGAGCCTGGTCCGCCCTCTGGAGAACATCTTCAAAACTCTCCCCCTCCCTCTTCTGGGCCGCTCCGAAACTGGCCGTAAAGTGGAGGGTATTGTGGTTGTCGAGGGTGACTCCCCGGTTCTCAATGACTCCCCGTAACCGCTCGGCAACCACCTTGGCCGCATTTATATCCCCATCGGGGAGGACAATGACAAACTCCTCTCCGCCGTAGCGGTAGGAGTAGGTGTTCCGCCGTACATAGTTGGTCAGGATCTCCCCCACCTCCTGGAGCACCTTGTCCCCGATGGTGTGGCCATAGGTATCGTTGATCTTCTTGAAATTGTCTATATCGAGGAAGATGACGCTGTAGGTACTGCAACCAAGCTCGAACTCCTTCTGATCCCTCTCCAGCTTCTTTCGGTTGAAGACACGGGTCAGGGCGTCGAGATCCGCCTCCTTTCTGGTCTCGGCAAATTTGGCCTCGATGATCTCCAACCTCTTCCTGTTATTCTCCAGATACTCCTTGAGCTTTCGGTTCTCCTCTTCCAACTTCTCTATCTTCTTCCTCAACTCCTCCATCCTCTGGAGATCTTTGTTGTCGAGGGCCTCAATACTCTCCCCGATCAGATGGGTATGGCGTCTGATATTTGTCCCGAAATTCTCTAGTATCTCGCTTGACTCCTCGGCAACATCCTTCAGACTCACCGAAATCTCCTTTATCTCCTCTCGCTCCAATTCGATGGCATCCCTCAAATCCTGCCGATATTTTTTGTAGAGAATCCGCAGATTCTTATCGCTCAAAATGTGGCGTTCTTGAACCGCCTTACAGATGACGAAGAACCACTCATCATAGTTGATGGGGGTCAGGGGCATATTGTGCTTCGTCAGGAAGTTAATGGTCAACTTGGCTATCTCCTGGATACTCTTCTCATCGCTCCCACTGTCCAGCCTGTTCTGTCGCATAGCTTTTTTACAATCCATCACCATTCCTAGATCCAGATATTGTCGATAAGCCGTGTAGATCCGCTGTAGGCCGCTACGAGAATGATGGTATTCCCGATCTCCACCTCTTCGAGACGGTTGAAATCCCGATCGACAATCTCCACATACTCTACCTTGAGGGGTGCAAGTATGCCAACCATCTCCTCCTTGATCTTCCCACTCTCCACTATACCTTCTTGTACCATTTTAACAGCTCTTTTCAAAGATTTTGATAAAAGAAGAGCCCTACTTCTCTCCTCCTCGTTTAGGTAGAGATTACGACTGCTCAAGGCGAGACCATCGGAATCCCGCACAATTTCACAGGGAACAATCTCTATCCCCCAGAAGAAACTCCGGACCATCTTCTCGATGATATAGAGTTGCTGGGCATCCTTCTTACCGAAATAGGCCCTTGTAGGCCGAACAATATGAAAGAGTTTGTTGACGATCTGTACCACCCCGTCAAAGTGGCCGGGCCGATAGTGCCCCTCCAAGACATACCCCTTTCTCTTGGGTGCCTTCACCTCTACCTCATCGTCCCCATAGATCTCCTCCCTCCGGGGCATGAAGAGGAGATCGACCCCTGCAAGTTCACATATCCTCCGATCGGCTTCATACCTCCTCGGATACTTATCAAAATCCTCTCCGGGCAGGAATTGGGTCGGGTTGACGAAGATGGAGACCACCGTATGGTCATTCTCCTCCACACTCCGCTCTATCAAGGAGAGGTGTCCCTTGTGGAGAGCCCCCATGGTTGGAACAAATCCGACACTCCCCTCCAACCCATTCCTCGCCTCCACCATCTCATCGATACCGACAATCGTTTTCATTGGAGCCCTTTGTTATAATTTTACTGCCAATTTTATCCAAATAGGAGTGAGAGTGGATAGTTATGAGTATGGAGAACTGCTGAAGAGATTGAACCAGAAGATCGAAAATATCCGAAATATTATTAAACCCCAAGAGATTGAGGAGCGGCTCAAGGAGATAGGGGAGCTCGAAAACTCCCCGGAATTCTGGAGCGATGCCAAAAGGGCCGGAGAGATCCAGAAGGAGAAGAACAGGCTCCAACGGATTGTCGAGAGGTTCCGAGAGGCGGAGAGGAGTGTTGAGGATGCCCAGGAACTCTTTGAGCTGGCCACAGAGGAGGAAGATAGCGAAACCCTCCAGATGCTCTTCGACGAGGCCAAAAAACTGGAGGAGAGTGTGGCCAAAATAGAGATCGAAACGATGCTCAGCGGAGAACACGACGACAAGAATGCCATTATCACAATCCACCCCGGAGCGGGAGGGACGGAGAGCCAGGATTGGGCCTCCATTCTCTACCGCATGTATCTCCGATGGGCGGAGCGCCACGGCTTCAAAGTGGAACTTCTGGACTACCAAGAGGGAGAGGAGGCCGGAATAAAGGATGTGAGCTTCATCATCAAAGGGGAGAATGCCTACGGTTATCTGAAGACAGAGACCGGTATCCACCGCCTCGTCCGGATTAGCCCCTTTGACTCCAACGCCCGCCGCCACACCTCTTTTGCCTCGGTCATGGTGAGCCCCGAAGTGGACGACGATATAGATATTGTCATTGAGGAGAAGGATCTCCGCATCGACACCTACAGAGCCAGCGGAGCGGGGGGACAACATGTCAACAAGACCGACTCCGCCATTCGGATCACCCACATACCGACGGGGATTGTGGTCCAGTGCCAGAACGATAGGAGCCAGCACAAAAATAGGGCGACAGCCATGAAGATGTTGCGATCCCGCCTCTACGAGCTGGAATTGGAGAAGAGGAAGGCCCAGGAAGAGGGGATCGAGAAGAGTGAGATCGGCTGGGGACACCAGATCAGGAGCTATGTCCTCGCCCCCTACCAGCAGGTTAAGGATAATAGGAGCAACAAGGCCTATTCCAATGTGGAGGCTATCCTCGACGGAGACCTCGATAAGATCATTGAAGATGTCCTCATCTCCCAGGCGGAGAAGAGGTGATCGGCAGATGGTGGACCAAAATTTTGATCTTGATCATCAGTGGAACTGATCCTTCCCTCCAAAGGGGGAAGGGAGGGCTCCATTTTTCCCCAAGGTTGGGGGCTTTTAAACTCTTTTTAAAGGTTGAGAGATTACCATTCCCATAAGCAGGAGCGATAGAAGCGATACCTCCTGCCATAAGAACTATTTATGAAGGAGCGATATGGCACCATCAGAGATTCTCGGCCTGGTCTATGGAGCCCTCATGGGAGCCAGCGCAGTAGCCTGGATTAAGTTCAACCTCAAAAGATAGGCCTCCTCAGGGCCTATCCCAAGGGAAGTTTACCCCCTTTTTCTCCCCACTCTCAGAACTCTCTTCCGCCACCCAGGAGAGATTACCAATTCCATCTCCATCTGGTATAATCTGTTTCCATCGCCAGACCATCTAAGTCACGGCCACAATGGAGAAGAGCTACAAGAGAAGGAGTTGCCTTGAGAGCTTTAGCTATCCTACTTCTATCACTCCTCACCCTCTCTGGCCACCAGTGGTATACCGACTTCGACAAAGCCCTCGCCCAGGCCAAGAGAGAGAAGACCCCCCTCTTCGTCTTCATGGAACGCCACAATCCCCCTTGCCGCTGGTGTCAGAAGATGTGGAGGAGAACCCTCACCGACCCCAAAATAGCCCGGTATCTGTCGGAACACTTCATCACCGTCCGTCTAGCCCGGGAGGAGCACAACTACCCTCCAACCCTCTCTGCCCGATTTGTCCCTACCATCTTCATTGTCGATCCCAAAGGGGAGGTGATCAAGAAGATTATAGGGTACTGGAGTGCCGAGGATTTCTGGAGCGACCTGAGAGATATTGAACGGCTCTTAACCGAGAAGTGATACAATCTTCCAAATCTTCCCAACAAAGGAGAGGAGATGGAGCAGATCCCCATTTTTCAACCTAGCGAGAAGATCAGGAGGAGGGCCCGGATCAACTCCATGGAGCAGTATTGGCAGATGGTGAAGGAGGCCGAAGAGGATTACGAGGGGTTCTGGGACCGCTTTGCCCGGGAGAAGATCGACTGGTACCAACCCTACAACCAGGTCCTCGACGAGAGTGACGCCCCCTTCTACAGATGGTTCGTCGGGGGAAAACTCAATGTCAGCTACCAGTGCATCGACCGCCACCTTGCCGAAAAGAAGAACAAGGCGGCTATCATCTGGGAGGGTGAGCCCGGTGACCGACGGGTCATCACCTACCTAGAACTCTACCATGAGGTCAACCGCTTTGCCAATCTCCTCAAAGGGAGATTTGGAGTCCAGAAGGGGGACAGAGTTGTTATCTATATGCCGATGATCCCAGAAGCCGCCTTTGCCATGCTGGCCTGCGCCCGAATTGGGGCGATCCACTCCGTCGTCTTTGGAGGCTTCAGTGCAGAGGCCCTCAGGGAGAGAATCCAAGATGCCTCTGCCAAAGTTGTCATCACAGCCGATGGAGGTTTCCGCCGAGGGAAACCCTACCTCCTCAAACCTGTAGTTGACCTGGCCCTCTCCAAAGGGTGTGAGAGCGTCCAATCGGTTATCGTTGTCAGACGGAACGGCGAAGAGATACGGTGGAAGGAGGGAAGGGATTACGACTACCACCAACTCATTGAAGAGGAGTCCAAAGAGTGTTCTCCGGAGATTATGGATAGCGAAGATCCCCTCTTCCTCCTCTACACTTCAGGGAGTACAGGGAAGCCCAAAGGGGTCCAGCACAGCCAGGCAGGATATATCCTTTGGGCCCAGCTCACAATGGAGTGGGTCTTCGACCTCAAAGATTCCGACACCTACTGGTGTACCGCCGACATCGGCTGGATTACGGGGCACACCTATATTGTCTATGGCCCTCTGGCGGCCGGAGGAACAACGGTGATGTATGAGGGGGTCCCCCTCTACCCCGATGCTGGCCGATGGTGGAGAATGGTAGAGGAGTACAGGGTCAACCAGTTCTACACAGCCCCAACTGCCATTAGGCTCCTTCACAAAGAGGGACCCGACGAGCCAGACAAATATGATTTGAGCTCCCTCGTCATTCTCGGAACTGTTGGGGAACCCATTAATCCCGACGCCTGGCTCTGGTATTTTGAGAAGGTGGGACGGGGAGAGTGCCCCATTGTCGATACATGGTGGCAGACCGAGACAGGAGGACATATGATCTCCCCCCTCCCCGGAGCGACGCCGATCAAACCGGGATCGGCCACCTTCCCCCTTCCGGGAATAGCCGCCGAGATCATCGACGAAGAGGGAAGAAAAAAACCTGCAGGGGAGAAAGGGTATCTCTGCATCACAAAGCCGTGGCCCAGCATGATCCGAACTATTTGGAACGATCCGGACCGCTTTGTCAAGAGCTACTTCAGCACATGTAAAAAGGAGGGAAAACCTGTCTATTTCAGCGGCGACGGAGCCATGTATGATGAAGATGGGTATATCTGGATCACCGGACGCATGGACGATGTCATCAATGTCTCCGGACACAGGCTGGGAACGGCTGAGATCGAGGCGGCCATAGGGCACCACCCCAGGGTCGCCGAGTGTGCCGTCGTCGGAAGACCCCATGAAATTAAAGGAGAGAGTATCTTCGCCTTTGTCGTCCTCAAAGAGGATGGGGGAAAAGCCGACGAAATGGAACTGGTCAGGGAGATCAACGAGATCATCACCAAAGATATAGGCCCCTTGGCCAAGTGTGACGAGATCGCCTTTGTCCCCGGCCTGCCCAAGACCAGGAGCGGGAAGATTATGCGCCGCATTCTGAGGGCCATCGCCAGGGGAGAGGAGATCCGACAGGATACCTCAACCTTGGAGGATCCCTCCGTCGTCCAGAAAATCATCTCCATTCTCCAAGGGTAGGGGAATACCCCCTACTCCATGAGAGAGGGATCTCCTATCTTCACCTGCCGTCCATCACTGGCCAAGTAGCTCGCCATCTGAAGGTGCATCTCCGCCGTAATGGCAGGATAGATCGGCTTGAGGAGAGAGCTATGGTCTCCATAGACAAAACGGCTGAAATAGGGTCTCCTCTCCAGGGGAGAAGGGGCATTCAGAATATTCTCCGCCTCCATCTCCTTCAAGAGGGGTTCCGTTCCGCTGAGGGGTGCTGAGAGGACCCTATTGGGAATTACACTATCTCCGAGAACCTCATAGGTGAGAATTCTCTCTCCCTTCAGATACTTTCCATAATTGATGGGATCAGCGTCATCGATAAGGGTCTGGGTCAGAACCATATAGCGGTCATACTCGGGAGTCCCTTTCTTTAGCCCCCCTTTGGCCAAGGCCTCGGCTATAATCGGCCCAAAACTCTCGGAGTTGTTGAGGAGTTGGGCGATCCCTCCCCCCGGATTGGCCAAGAGGACGGCGTTGAAGTCTCTGTACTTCAAATAGGGATAGGGAACCATGGCCCCCAAGGAGTGGCCCACATAGTAGATCCTCTCCGGATCGAACTTGACCCCGTCGAGGGAGACAATCTTTCCAAAGGTGGAGCGGAGGGCCTCAATATCTGCACTGCTCTGCAGTATATTATCCCGGGAGATAGCCGGATTCTGGAGGTTGATATACCACTTTCCACTCTCGTCGATAACCCCGTCCTGACCGAATCCATTGGAGAGGCTGTCCCAGAGATCGAGGTTGAATGTTCTCTCGTAATTCCCCATATAGAGGGGGTTTTGGGGATCTGTAATTCCATGGAGGGGGAGATCGATGGCAACTGCCGCATAGCAGATCTTCCCGAAGGTCTGGGAGAGGGCGAGAAGATTGGTTCTGTTCTGGGTGATACCGTGGATGAAAATGACTGTAGGCCATCCGGAGGATGGCATTTCACACTGGGTCGGAACCGAGGCGAGAACGGGGATCGCCACCTGATTGGGGTGTTCCCAATCTGCGGGGCTGTTGAGAGGTGCGAGGGGATCCCTTCTGGTCGGAAGGGCGGGAAAATAGGGAACCCCCGTAAGCAGTCCTGTATAGAGACGGTCGTTGGGCGGCTGGGGAGTATCGATCCCCAACTGGGCGAGAACCTCCTTGGAGCTGAAACCTGTATCCTGCAAAACCATCTTGGCACGGGAGTAATCGGTATTCACAATCTTCTCCGCCCGCTCTCCGATGGTCTGGGTCGTAAAACTCCAGATGGCGATAGTATCTTTTAGGGAGCGGTGGGTGACAGCCAACATCTTCTGGTAGAGGGGTTTGATCCTGTCCAGATCGAGATCTCCCACCCCCTCTCCGAGGAGGTAACGCCACTGCTCGTCTGGGGTAATCGGCTCCCCATCGATGGTATAGAGCCCCCTATCGATGGCGACGATATAGTGGGTTCCCCCCTTCAAAGGTCGGGTCGGTATGAGGAGAATCTTCTCCTCCTGGGTCACAACCTTGAAATCTCTAAACTCCCCAACAACTTCCTCCGGGATGGGAGGAACACCTTCGCCACTCCCATTGACCTCGTAGATATGAATATGGCCGACAGTCGATGTGGGGTCGACAAGGGCATTGGTCCCGATGAAGATGGGGGATGTTGTGGAGAAGCCGTCTAACCTGTTGATCTCCTTGAGAATGGGAGCCGATGGAGCCTTGGGATCGTAGGGGATATTGAGGGTTCCGTCCCCTGGCTCTTGGGGAGTAGGCAGATAGAAGAGATCATTAGGGAAGGGGATGGCCCCCCTTTTCAGGTCGAAGACCAGATTCTTATCACTCACCTCAGGGCGGGAACTCCCGCTATCTCCACAACCACCTAGGACAACTGCCAGGAGCAGGGCTGAAACAACTCTATACCTCAATCTCATACTCTCCCTTTCATAAACTACTCCGACTTTCTGCCAACCCAGATGGGGATACTCTGTTCCAGACGGATCTGGCATACATAAAACCTATTGCTGGCGGTTTCTTTGGATCTCCCTCCCCTACTAGGAAAATATTATATCACAAGGGAGAAGAGAAATAGCCTCCCCACCTATGGGGCTATATCTCACCTGGGAACAGCTCCTTTCCCAATTGGAGTTGGCTCCTCCGCTCCATAGGGGTATCTTCACAGGCCTTGGAGGCTCTCGCCGCACCGGTAGTTGAGCCAACATCGATGAGTGGAACCGCAAAGGGGGCAGTCCACCTTTAACCAAATCTCCAAAGAATTCTCCCTCCAAACGCAATGTTAGAGGGGGTGAATTTGGATGAGCGAAGCTCCTTTATCCATCTGCGGGAGATTACCGATTCAAGGAGCGGTGACACAAACTACCCCAACCGCCCCAATCTGGCCAAGACCTTCTTCTCTTCCCGTCTCCTCCTCTCTTCCAAATCCCCTATCACCTTCCCCACCGCAAGGAGAGCCCTCCTCGGGATCTTCTTCTTTTCGGCAATTTCAAGGAGGTAGAGACGCTCCACCTCCATATCGTGGACTCTCCCCAGGCGGTCCTGTATCTCCTTGATCCGTTCTATCTTCCCCTCCACCCGAGAGAAGGGGCGGAGGAGCTCCAGGAGGTAGCGCAACCTCTTATAGCCGATTCTGATTCTGTGGAGATCTCCCTCTTTCAAAACCTCCCTAATCTCCTTTTTCGCCCTCTTAACGGCCCTCTTGATGGTCGGTTTGCTCCTATACTCTTCCCACTCCTCCCGAAACCTCAATCCGTAGGCCCTCTTGAGCCCCTCCTCGAACTCACTTCCCCGGAGATACCCTATCAACTCTCTATACCTTCGCTCCCGCTCCTCCCTGACCCGAGCTATGAGGGGATCGATCCACCCATCCATGGAAGGGGGGAGACGGTATCTCCGAAAATCTCCTAGGAGAACATCAATATCCCGTAGAGGGTTGGTCCGTTCTGTAAGCTCCCTGAAAAAGGACTTGGCCTCTTCCAGGGTGGCAGGCTCTATCCCCCTCTTGAAGAAACGGAGAAGGGTGCGGATCCGTCTAGTTGTGGTCCGGAGTTTATGGAGATGTTCTGGATCCGAGGGGTCTGCCACCAACCGCTCCCCATGCTCCCTGAGCTCGAAGAGGTACTCCAGGTAGATATGGCGGAGGTATGAGGCAACCATCTCTTTAACCTTCTATGATATGCTTTCACCAATTATAGCGAAGGAGCGCTTATGGAGTACTATAGCTGGATACGGGCCTTCCATGTCATGAGTGTCATTAGCTGGATGGCGATGCTCTTCTACCTTCCCAGACTCTTTGTCTATCATGTGGAACACAAGGAGAATAGGGGATTTGTGGAGGTCGTCAAAATCCAGGAACGGAAGCTCTACTCCTTCATAGGGGTCCCCGCCCTCCTCGCCTCCCTTTTGAGCGGCCTCGCCATGCTCCTCCTCAATCCCGACCTCTTTCGGGCGGGACTCTGGCTCCATATCAAACTGACAGCCGCCGCCCTCCTCATCATCTACCACTTCTCCCTAGGTTACTTTCTCAAGAGATTGGCCCAAGACCGCTGTACTAAGAGCGGAAAATTTTTCCGCATCTACAACGAGGTACCGACACTCCTCATGATTGTCATTGTCACAATGGCCGTCGTCAAACCGATATGAGACTCTCCGTAGCTCTCAGCGGGGGAGGGGCTCGGTGTGCCGCTCAGCTGGGCTACCTCGATAGACTCCTCTCCCTCGGAATAGAGATAGAGGCCCTCTCTGGAAGCAGTGGAGGAGCCATTGTCGCCGCCCTCCTAGCTTCGGGCCGATCTCCCCGAGAGGCCCTGGAAATTCTGGAAGGGGTAGATTACTCCCTCATCAAGTGGCGGTTGAGAGAGGGGATCTGGGACCTCTCCCCAATGGTTGAGGAGCTGGAGAGAATAGGTCTCAAGGAGTTTGGTCTCCTCCAGAAGGAACTCTCCGTCACTCTGACAGAGTATGAAAGTTTGGAGAGCAGGTATGTAAAGGAGGGAGAGCTCCCGGCCGCTCTCCTCGCCAGCTCCGCCCTCATTCCCCTCTTCGCTCCCATGCCCTTCCAGGGAAGACTCTACATTGACGGAGCCTTCAGCGACAACCTCCCTGTCACTCCCCTTCGGGGAAAGGGGGAGATTCTGGCCCTCAATGTCAACCCCCGAAAGCCCCCTTTCCCCAAAACTCTCTGGGGCAATTTGAAGAGGGCGGCCTACGGACTCCTCAACTCCAATATAGCCTGCTCCATTCCCGAGGCGACCTACTATGTCGAAATTCAGGAGACCGCAAACTATGGTATACTTGACCGCACAAAGCTTACAGAGATCTATCTCCTCGGAGAGAGGGCCGCAGAGAGAGATTTGAATAGATGGGAGAAGCGATGTGGGAAAAGTTCCTAGATAAGATTATCGACTACCTCTTCGATCTACCCAAATATCCCATGCGGTTCAGGGAACTCATGGAGGCCAACAGGGTCTATCTGGACCACCTCGACATCAAACAGATACCAGGAATAAGATACTGCCGCCTCAAGCTCTATTTCATCTACTTCATCATCTGGAACCTCATCCTCATCCCCCTCTCCCTCCTCTTCCACTCCTTTCTCTCTCAGATGGACTGCCATGTGGCCATTGTCCTCGCCATCATCTTCACCCTCCTCTTCTTCGGCACATACAAGATCTTCGAGGAGCGCCTCAAGGAGCGGGCGGCCTTGAGGGTCATCAAAGAGGCGTGGCACAACTACCTCCCCCACTTTCCCTACGAGAGGTACAGAGAGAAGGTGGCCCAGATCTACAAAGAGGCCATCGACAGGGATATACCGAAGAAGAAGATAGAGCAGTTCATCATCGATCGGATTGTCGAGTCCAAATGATCTTCCTCCCAAACCCCAAGGTGTTGTCGGTCATCTTGATCCAGTGGAGACGGAGGGACCAGATAGTCGGATTGAGGAGGAGTGCAACGGGAAAGGCCTCCAGATAGAGGTTCCTCTCCCTCTCATCTCCCCTCTCCACCACCCCCCGAAACTGGACTCCCCGAATGGAATGGAGAGTTCGGGAGCAGTTATGGATTGTCCCTGCAACCTCTGGCTCCTCTGCCGATAATTCCATATGATAGGTTGACGGATCGGAGGCGAAGATGAGGGCCTCCTCCCTCCTGTCGAAGAGATAGAAACAGGTGGCGGCATAGACCGTACCCCTCCCTCTGACCGCCAGGGAGAAGATATGGTTCTCTTCCAAAAAGGCTATAATTGTACTATCCATGTAGATATTGTAGCAAGGATCGCTTTTGAGACTCTTGATGGTGCTCCTCCTGCTCACCTCGACCCTCTCCGCCTCCCAGATAGCCATAGATTTCAGGGGAAATAGGAGCTTTTCCAAATCGACACTCTACAAGGCCCTCGGCATCGAGCGGAGCTGGTGGCAGAGAATACTCTTCAGGAAGGAGAGACCCAAGGTTGATGACCGCCTCCTCCCCATTCTCATGGAGGAGCTGGAGAACTTCTACAGGGATCAGGGGTTCTGGGATGTGGAGGTGGAGATCACTCTGGAAGGGGATGTGGCCGTCTTCATCATCCACGAGAATGAGCCCATCCTTGTCAAATCCATCGAGATAACCAGTGACTTCCCGATAGCCTCCCTCATCCCCCTCAAGGAGGGGGAGCGGTTTGTAGCCTCAGCCTTCACCAACTCCAAAAGGGCGATCAGACAGGCGCTCCTGGAAGGGGGTTACTGCAGTTACGACTTTGATGCCAAAGCCTTTATCTACAGGAAGAGACGGAGTGCCTATCTGGTTTACCGCCTCCAAAAAGGGGCCCCCTGTATTGTGGGGAGGATAGATGTGAGGGGGCTCCAATCGATCTCCGATGATGTGGTCCTCACCCATATCGATCTCCGCCCGGGAGAACCCTTCAGCCTCGATCGGGTTAGGGAGAGCTACAGACGCCTCTACTCCCTGGACTACTTCCGCTTCATCAATATAGATTACTCTAGAAAGGTGGCCAATAGGATTCTCCTCCAGATAGATGCTCGGGAGCGGAAGAGACGGCATATCTATAAAGTCGGTCTCGGATACGATACCCAGAACGGGATCCATGCCAGCTACTACTATAAAAATGTCAATATCAACCAGTTCCAGCCCACCCTCCAGCTCTACCACTCCAAAATCAGAAAGAGTGCGGAACTCTCCATCTTCTACCCCTCTATCCACCTTCTGGACAGCTATTTCGATACCGTCACTACCATCGGATATGAGAAGAACAGGTACGACTCCTTTACCCAGAAGGGCTACCGACTGGGGGGGCGGTTCATCACCGAGTATTACAATATCTGGAGCTTCATCGAGTTCCACCTCGAACACATAGAGATCAAGAGCCGCTCCGACTGCGTGCGGAGCAAGACCTACACCCTCCTCTACCCCGAACTCTTCGCCCTCCTGGACAAGAGGGATTCCAAACTGGCCCCCACAAAGGGGTTCTTCCTCCAGGACCGCCTCCATATCTCCCTTTTGGGAGACAAATTCCTCAAAAATGAGATTACAGGAGGGATCCTCATGCCCATGGATCCCTTTACCCTCTTTCTGAAGGGGAGAGTGGGGGTCCTCTTCGCCGACAGTATCCCGCCAAACAAGAGATTCTATGCAGGGGGGGCCAAGAGTAATAGGGCCTACACCTACCAACAGATTACCGCTTTGGACAGTCGGTGCAAGATAGGGGGGAAGACTCTCCTAGAGACAACTATCGAGCCCCGATACCGCTACAGTAAAAATATGACCCTCGCCCTCTTCTGGGATAGGACCTATCTGAGCGCCAAGGAGTTCCACATCGGTCCCTACCGTGACGGAGTCGGCCTCGGTCTTATCTACAACACCCCCATCGGCCAGCTCAAGGCCTATTTCGGCTTCGATCTCCAGAGGCCGAGCCAGAACGCCATCAATCTCTACCTGGGAGCCTCCTTTTGAGAGGGATCCACCTCCTTCTGGAACTCCTTCTGGTTACCCTCATGATCCTCTTCCTCGCCGAATTGAAGGAGAAGACCCTGGAGAAACTCCTGAAAGAGGAGGGGATCCAATTCTCCTTTTTCGGGCTGACCTCCCTCGACTGCCTCAGAGTCGAGGGATTGGAGTATAGGGGACTCCCCATAGCCCGAGAGATAGAGCTCTGCATCTTCTACCCCGACCTCCTCAATCAGAAATTGACGGTGAGTCGGCTCAAGGCCAGGGAGCTAGACCTCAACTCCATCGAGAAAATCGTTAAAGAGGGGAAGAGGGAGAGCCCATCGGACAAGGCCTTCTCCCTCCCTTTGGAACCCTCCATCAAAAGGGCCCAAATCACCGCCCTCTACCGCTACAGAGGGATCAATAGGGGGACACTTCTCGCCAGTGACCTCACCCTCAAAAGGGGAAATATCGATCTCCTGATGGTTGAAGGCTTCGCCGCCAAAATACGGTCCAAGGGGTGGTACGACGGGAAGCTCCACCTCCAAGGGGTCATCTATCCCAAACCCTCCTATCTGGCTGAGATCGCCCCCCAGATCAACCCCCACTCCATCAAACAGATCCTCGTCACAACCGATATAGGGAGGTCGGGGCTCACCTACAGACTCCAGACAGGGGGGAGAGAGGTCTATAGGGGAGCCCATATCACCCTCCACTCCCAGGGGCGGTACAATTTTTCCTCAGGGGCCCTCCATTCGGAGAATGAGGGGAAAATTGAGATCGCCGAGAGCACCATAGAGAGCCGTTTCAATCTGGACTATCTCCAGAAGAAGCTCTCCTTCCAGGGAGAGGCCTCCATCGAAAATGGCCCCTATCCCATTCCCATCAAACCCTCCTTCTACCGAAGAATCGACCTCACCTTCAGCGGGACGCCGGACCGTATCTCCCTGGAGCTCCGAAACTCCTGGTCCCAGATCTCCGCCCAGGTGGAAGGGTTCCGGAGAGTTACCTTCTCCACCTCCCCAATTCCCCTGAAGGCCCTCCTCATCTCCCCTCCCCCAAAACTCGCCAACACCTCCATCACCCTCAAGGGAGAGTACTCCGACAGACTGGAGCTCCAGCTCACATCAAATCTCGGATCCGGAGAGATTATCTTCGTCCCCCCCAGACTCAAAGGGAGTTTTGCCCTCAAGGACTTCGAGGGGATCAGGTTGAGCGCCCTCAACCCCATCGAGTTCCAAGCCGACTTGGACCGGGGGAGGATCTCCCTCCACTCCAAACTTCTCAGAGGAGAGTTCAGCTCCAAACCCCTCAGGGGGGAGGTGACCATCGGAAAGAGTAAAATCCATCTGAAAAGGGGCGATGGCGACCTGGAGTTCCGGGGAACCATTCCCTCACTCAAAGAGCTCGTCACCACCCTCTCCCGCCTCTACCCCATCGATATTGGTGGGATCGACGCCCACCTCCTCCTGGCCGGAACCTATGACCCTGAAAAGGAGAGGTACCGCTTCCAGATCTCGTCTCCGTGGAGTCCAGGGAGAAGGGAGGGAAGCCCCATTACATTTTTGGATCTGAGGGCCCACGGCGACAGGGAGAACCTCTATATCGACTACTACGCCCTCGCTCTGGCCAACCACGCCTTCTACTCCACCAAAACCTCCCATATCTCCTTCAAAGATGGGACTATCAGCTTGGACCCCCTCTGGATCGAGGATAGAATAGAGGTCCGGGGCCGTTACAGCAAGGAGAGGGGCCGCTTCCTCCTGAAGGCCAGAAACTACAACTACTCCTCGATCGAAGGGTCGGCCACCTTCGACGCCACCGTCAAGATTCTCCTCAAGGGGAAGAGAGTGGAGGCCGAGGGGGGAATTCTCCTGAAGGGGGGGACGATCACAATGCCCCCCCGGAAGAGGAAGAGCATCAGCGATCCGGATATTATTGTTGTCGATCTCCCCCAAAAGGAGGAGGAGGGGAGCCACTTCTTCCGGGAAAATATAGCCCTCAACATCAAGATAGATTCCCAGACCCCCCTGATCTACCGAATTCCAGATCTGGAGGTCCACCTGAAACCCGACCTCCTCCTCTGGAAGGAGTACCAGAAGGAGCTCCAACTCCTCGGTTATATCCACATTCTCCGAGGGAGCTACTCTCCCCTCGGAGAACACTATAGAATTCTGGCCAGCGACCTCTACTTCTACGGCAAACCGACAGACCCCCTCCTCGATCTCCATATCAAGACCAAGAAGGAATCCTACACAATCTATATCACCGTCTCCGGAACCCTCACCAACCCCATCATCCGATTTGACAGCGATCCCTACCTCCCCCAAAAGGATATTTTGACCCTCCTCCTCATGGGATCCAAATCCTCCTCCCTCCTCTTCAAAGCCACAGGGGGAGATCGGTTGGTAGGGGCCCTGGGCAACCTCTTCCTCAAAAATATGCTCTCCAGCATCGGTATCAAGCTGGATACCCTCACCCTGACCAGCGATGGAGGGAGGTTGGGCTTTGAGATAGGGAAACGGATAGGGAAGAATATTCTCGTCATCTACAAGAATGACGCCGTCTCTACAATTATTATCCGCTACGAGATGAGCGACCATCTGGAGAGCGAGATCATCTTCGGTCCCCAAAAGAGCGGGATCAACTTCTACTACCGCAACCACAGGTAACAGAAATTCTGCCCCCACAAGGGGAGTCCGAGAGGGGATTCCCTTATCCAAATATGCTATATTTCTCCTATGGAAAAGTATTGTCGAAAATTTCTCCAGCTCCTCGAAGAGGGGGATTTTTACGGAGCCCACGAGGCCCTGGAAGAGTTCTGGTTCCCGAGGCGGAGGGAGAGGAGTCCCGAAATTCTCCTGATCAAAGGTTTTATAAACGCTTCGGTGGCTCTGGAACTCAAGAGACGGAAATATCCAGAGGAGCGGGTCCTCCAGGTCTGGAGGACCTACTCCAAATACCGCCCCCTCCTGGCAGAGTGCAGAGAGCCCATCCTGGAGAGGGTGGAGAGGGTTCTCGACAGATGGTACAGAGAGTACCTCATCTCCTCCGAGGGGAGGGGAGAAGAATTTGAAAGAAAGGATAGATGATGCGGTGGCTCCTCCTACTCCTTCCCGTCCTGCTCTTCTCTATCAACGAGGAAAACAAGAGCGACTACTTCAAAATCCTCCAGGAGCGGCAAGACCCTTACACCTTCGACAAGAAGGCCCGCCTCGAACTCCAGAAGGTCAAGATCGAAGCGGAGACCAAGAAGAAGATAGCCGAAATAGAATACAAAAAGGCTGTCGATACCAAGAAGATCGAGAAAGAGACCGTCGTCGAAAAGGCGACCAAAGAGGTAGAGAAGGAGAAGATCTCAACCTCACCCAAAACCCTAGCCATCAAGGCAAGGGAGAAGTTGATCTACTACACATTTATCTTCGGTGTCCTCCTACTCCTCCTCATTCTCTTCCTCTACCGCCGCTACCATATTACCAAGGAGAGGATAGAGATGGAGCGGCTCCGGGCCCAGAAAGAGGCCCATGAAAAGGAGCTGGAGAAGGAGATCCTCATCAAGGAGAGGGAGATCCAAGCCCAGATGGCCGGGAAATTGATTGATGCCATCGCCAGCGGAAAGCTCTCTAAGGAACAAGAGGAGAAGCTCCTCACCCTCGCCTCTACAGGGGCCAATCTCCTAGAAAACAAGGGTAAGAGGGGAAAAGATCCCTGCAAGTAGAGGAACCTAGACCTCTCCCACCTCCTCCTCGATCTCCCGATTGGGAAGGAGGAAGGCAACAGCTATGAGGGCCGCTCCGTAGAGGAAGATAAACCAGTCGGCACTCTCCCCCAGGAGACCTGTCAGAGTCACCTTCCCCAGATCGGGACCCATAATCCCCTTCAGTTCAGGATAGAGGTAGGTGAAGAGGGCTCCGGCCACAATTCCCCCCACCAATCCTACAGCCACATCGATATTCCCTTCGCTGACGGCGACAGGTCCCGTCCCCGGACAGAGCCCCAAAATGGCCATACCGATAGCGAAGAGGGTCCCCCCAATCACCAATCCTCCCACCATAATAGGCTTCACATGGTAGTGGGCCCACCCCATCTTGATCATAAAGTAGAGTCCGACACTGGCTATCCCTATGGCGAGGAAGAGCATCTTCGGCACCTTAAACCCGTGGAGCATGGCAAAGCCTGCTATTTTGTCGAAGGTATCGACCCTGCTCCACTGAATAACGACCCCGAAAATAATACCTATGAGGAGAATGACCCCTATCGATCCGTGGTTCTGCTTCTCTACCAGTTCTAGAGTGGTGGAGATGAACCGGACAATATCGAAATCCATGACCGCTCCTAGAGATTTTTGTAGAAGAGACGACCCGTCACGATGAGGACCACAATGACAACCCCTCCAAAGATGAGGCCGCTTACGGCCGTCTGACTTGCACCGCTCAGGAAATGGCCACTGGTACACCCTCCAGCCAGACGGGCCCCGAAGACCACCAGAAAACCTCCGATGAAGCTCCAGATGAGACGGCTAGCCACAGACTCGTTCTTATGTTTTCTCCAGAGGGGCGGGAGGACCCGAAATTTAAAGGTCTTCGTGATGAAGAGGGAGGTAAAGGAGCCTCCAATGAGAACTCCTATGAGGAAGAGAACCTCCCACGCTCCGGACCCTTTGATCTTCTGAAAATATTCGCTCTCCTGCAAACCGAAGAGCCAGCCACCCATGTAGCTAATGGCCGTCGAAGCTCCGATGGGGCGGTCCGCACCCCAAACAGAAAATGTGAACCAGATGAGGAGGGCGATGAGAATTCCGCCCGGAATCCAGCCGAGGCGCCGTGGTAGAGACATGGGAGACCTTTATCGAGAAATTTTTGGGGAATTATAGACAAAAGGGGGGTGATAAGTAAAATAAATTAGTATGATTACATTCTGCTATTTTTCTGATGGTGGCAGAAGAGGGGGAGAGGATTACCTCTTCTTCTCCTCCCTCTTGGGAACGACGAGCATATTAATATATCTCCCTTCCTGGTGGGGCTTCTTCTCAACCACACCAATATCTTCGATCATAGGGATAATACGGTTGAGGACCTCGACTCCTGCCTGGGGATTTGCCATCTCCCGCCCTCTCAGGAAGACCCTGAACTTTACATGTTTCCCCTTCTCCAGAAATTCTCGGGCATGTTTCACTTTGTAATCTATATCGTTCTGGGCGATCTTCACCGAGAGCTTGATCTCCTTGACCTCTATCTTGGTCTGCTTCTTCTTGGCCTCTTTCTTCTTCTTCTCCTGTTGATACTTGAACTTGCCGTAGTCCATAATCTTACAGACAGGAGGATTGGCATTGGGCGCCACCAAAACCAGATCCAGCCCCTTCTCATAGGCCATATCGAGGGCCTCGTCACGGCTGATTATCCCATACTGCGTTCCGTCATCTCCCACACACCGAACCTCTGGTGCCCTAATCTCCTCGTTGAGGAGCACCCTCTCCTCTCTTTTCCTACTCAAAAGCGTACCTCACTGAGTTTCTCCTTTATACGATTTAAAAACTCTTTTTCACCTAAATTATACTGAATTTTTTCTCTTCTATCCCTTATAGCGATTGATCGATTTTCAATCTCCCGATCTCCGATTATTCCGACCAGCGGAACCCTCTGCTTCTCTGCATTCCGAATCCGCTTATTCAGACTCTCTCTCCCTCCGTAAATCTCACTATCGACCCCCATCTCCATCAATCTCTCCGCCAGTTCCTGGGCGTAAGGAAGATGGGCCTCTCCAATGGGGACGAAGATAATCTGGGTTGGAGCTATGAAGAAGGGAAACTCCCCTCCATAGTGTTCGGTCAGGATACCGATGAACCGTTCAAAGGAGCCGAGGATCGCCCTATGGATCATGACCGGCCGCTTCTGGCTATTATCACTATCCGTATACTCCAATTCAAATCTCTCAGGGAGGTTGAAATCGACCTGAATAGTCCCACACTGCCACTTCCGCCCCAAAGCATCGGTAATCTTAATGTCGATCTTTGGACCGTAGAAGGCTCCCCCCCCCTCATCGATCCCATACTGCCGCCCACTCCCATCTAGGGCCTCTTTGAGGGCCTCTGTAGCCACTTCCCAGATCTCATCATCTCCCATAGCCTTCTCTGGCTTCGTAGAGATCTCCATCTCATAGTCAAAATCGAAGCTCCCCATGATCTCATCGACAAAGGAGAGAACCTCCTGAACGGTGGGTTTGATCTGGTCCGGGGTACAGAAGATGTGGGCGTCGTCCTGGGTAAACTCTCGGACCCGAAAGAGTCCGTGGAGGACGCCGCTCTTCTCATGGCGGTGGACAACTCCATACTCAAAATATTTGAGAGGGAGCTCCCGATAACTCCGTTTCTTCGCCTTATAGACCATAATGTGGCCGACGCAGTTCATCGGCTTAATTCCGTACTCGACACAGCTCTCTTTTCGGGTCTCATCGTCACAAATCTCAGTGAAGTACATATTTTCTCTGTAGTTCTGATAGTGGCCGCTCCTCTTCCAGAGTTCCGACTTCAATATCTCCGGACCCCGTACAGGTTCATACCCCCTCCTCCGATGGGCCTTGAAGAGGAGATTCTCCAATTTCGATCGGAGTCTGGCCCCTTTGGGAAGCCAGATGGGGAGTCCAGCCCCCACCTCCTCGCTGAAGATGAAGAGTTCCAGCTCATTTCCCAGCTTCCGATGGTCCCTCTTCTTGGCCTCTTCAACCATTTTGAGATGGTTTTTGAGAGTCTCCCTATCGGCAAAGGCGACGCCGTAGATACGGGTCAGCATCTCCCTATTCTCATCCCCTCCCAGATAGGCTCCAGCGACTCGGGTCAGTTTGAAATTTCTCCTCAGATAGCCTGTATGGGGAAGGTGGGGGCCCCTACAGAGATCCTCCCAATCCCCTTGGCGGTAGATGGAGACCCGCTCCGAGGGTATCCCTTTGAGGACCTCCTGTTTCAGATCGTCGTCGGCAAACTTCTCCCGAGCCTCCTCTTTGGAGATCTCGTACCGCTCAATAGGGAGTTTCCGCTTGGCGATCTCCTCCATCTTCTTCTCAATTTTGGAGAGCTCCTCCTCTCCAATCTTCTCTCCTGTCCTGAAATCGTAGTAGAACCCCTCATCGACAACGGGTCCGACAAAGAATTGGGCATCGGGATAGAGCTCTTTAATGGCTTGGGCCATGAGGTGGGCGGCAGAGTGGCGGATAACTTGGAGGGCCTCTGGAGAGTTGTCGAAGTAGATCGGTCTCCCAGACTGGGGATCCACTCCCTCGGCCTCCGCCCTCTGGAGATCGATGATCTCACCATCTTTTTCAATAGCTATCAGCTGTTCCAACTCTCTTCCTTGGAATTTTTGGGTAGATTATAGCAAATTTGGAGGAGGAGTATCGGCAGAAGGAGTTCTCTTTTGAGGGTGGTTAGAAAAAATGGAAGGCTCTGTGGTGGTCGCGAGAGGATTCGAACCTCTGACCACTACGATGTCAACGTAGTGCTCTACCCCTGAGCTACGCGACCGTGCTCTTTGAGATGGAAGTATAGCAAAAAAATAACTGCCAAGTCAATAACCATATCTGCAAAGTTGAAGACAGCAAAATCGAAGAAGCAGTGCCAATAGATATAATCGATGACTCCGCCGTAGAGGAAGCGGTCGTAGAGATTTCCGAGGGCGGCCCCGAGGAACATTCCCGATACCAGAGGGTGGCGCTCCAGGGTTCCCTCCCGATGGAGATAGAGGAGGGCAAGGGAGATAACTCCGAGGAGAATCCATTTGAGCCACTCTCCCAGAGAGGCGAAGAGGCTGAAGGCGACCCCTCTGTTGAGGACATATCCGAAGGTAATACAGGAGCTGTCCCAAAAAAAACCGTTGAGGAAGAGCTCCTTGAGGGCTCTGTCGATGGAGAAGACCCCCGCCGCCATGAGGAGGAGTCCCAGATACCACCTCTTCATCGTAGCTCTTTTTCCAGAAAATCGAGGAGCTCCCTCAAACTCCGGTCCAGGAGCTTCTGATCCTTCCCTTCCAAGAGGATCCGAAGCTTGTTCTCCGTCCCGCTATACCGAATGAGGGGACGCAACCCCCGCTTCTCTATCTCTTGAAGCAACTCCCTATACCCTTTGATCTTCTCCAGGGGCTTTTTCTCCCGAACCTCGATACTCTCCAACCGCTGGGGGTAGAGCTGAAAGGGGTTGAGGACTTCGCTGGCCCTCTTTCCCTTCCGGAGCATCATAGCTATAATCTGGAGGGCTGTGGCAATTCCATCTCCGGTCTTGGAGTAGTCGCCGAAGATAATATGGCCGCTCTGCTCTCCCCCGAAATTGAGGCCGTGGCGCCGCATCTCATCGACCACATATTTATCTCCGACACCGCACCGGATCAGCTGGATTCCCTCCTTCTTCAGAAAATCTTCCAGCCCCTGATTGCTCATGACGGTCGCCACCATCTTCCCATTTCTCAAGACCCCCTGCTCTTTGAGGTAGAGGGCCAGAGCTCCGAGGATCTTATCTCCATCTACAATCTCCCCCCTCTCATCGACAACCACCAATCTATCGGCATCTCCGTCCAGGGCGAAACCGACATCGGCCCGATATTTGAGGACCTCCTTGGCCAACTGCTCTGGATAGATGGCCCCGCACCCCTGGTTGATATTGAAGCCGTTGGGCTCATTGTTGATAACGATCACCTCGGCCCCTAGCTCGCTGAAGACTGTGGGGGCAACCCTGTAGGCGGCTCCGTTGGCCGTGTCGATGACAATCCTCAACCCCCCCAGGGTCAAGTCCTTGGGAAAGGAGTTTTTCAGGTGGACAATGTATCGACCGATAACATCGTCGATCCTCTTGGAGGAACCGATCTCCTTCTCCACCTTCTGGTTCTCCTGGATCACCTCATCGTCGAAATAGATCTTTTCTATCGCCCTCTCATCGCTCTCCTGGAGCTTATCCCCCCTGCTGTTGAAGAATTTGATCCCGTTGTCGTAATAGGGATTATGGGAGGCGCTAATCATAATCCCGGCATCGCACCGCATATCCTCTGTCAGGAAGGCGACGGCGGGGGTTGGCATCGGACCGATCTGAATTACATTGTAGCCGACAGCTGTCAGACCGCTCACAAGGGCGTTTTCAATCATATACCCGCTCCGTCGAGTATCCTTGCCAACAATGATCTTATTGGTTCTGCTCCCCTTCCGAAAGTAGATACCTGCGGCCATAGCCAGCCTCATCGCCACGGGAGCGGTCAGCTTCTTTCCCGCCTTCCCCCGAACTCCGTCTGTTCCAAAGAGCTCCATACCTCTCCCTTGACAAGCTTAAATTTTCATTAATTTAATCTCTGTTTAAACTTTTTTTGGGTAGCATTTTAGCCAAAATTCATTTAAAAAGGATTGAAGCGTGGCAAACACCAAATCGGCTCTCAAACGGATTCGACAGACCAAGAAGAGGACAGAGAGAAACCGCTTCTACCGAACCAGAATGAAGAATATCATCAAGGCTGTCAGAGAGGCTGTAGCGGCAGGCGACAAAGAGCGGGCAATTGAGGCCCTCAAGGTTGCCAATAAGCGGCTCCACGAGTATGTGAGCAAGGGGATCATCAAGAAGAACAACGCCTCCAGAAAGGTATCGAAACTCCACAAACTCGTTAACTCCATGGACAACGAAGCGGCCTAACGGGACGGAATGCTCAAAGAGAAACTGAAGCCCTTCATAGAGCGTTACGAGGAGATCAACCGTCTCCTGAGCTCCCCCGACATCACCAACAACATCCAGAAAATGACAGAGCTCTCCAAGGAGCAGTCCGATTTGGAGCCTCTTGTCCAGAAGGCACGGGAGTATTACGAAGTCGATGAGGCCATTGAGGAGAGCAAGGCCCTCATCGACGATGAGGAGTTGGGAGAGCTGGCCAAGGAGGAGTTGAGGGAGCTGGAGCCCAGAAAGGAGAGGCTGGAGGAGGAGATCAAGCTCCTCCTCATCCCCAAAGACCCCAACGATGAGAAGGACATCTACCTCGAAATTCGGGCGGGAACAGGAGGAGAGGAGGCGGCTCTCTTTGCGGCCGATCTCTTCCGGACCTATACCCGTTACGCCGAAAAGAAGAGGTGGAAGGTCGAAATTGTCAGCTCCAGCGAGAGTGATACGGGGGGATACAAGGAGATTATCGCCCGTATCCAGGGAGAGGGGGTCTATAGCCGTCTCAAATATGAGGCAGGAACCCATCGGGTCCAGCGCATACCCCAGACCGAATCCCAAGGCCGTATCCACACCTCAGCTGTCACAGTGGCCATTATGCCCGAAGTGGACGATGTCGATGTCGAGATCAACCCAGCCGATCTCAAGATCGATGTCTATCGCTCCAGCGGCCACGGAGGCCAGTCGGTCAATACAACAGACAGCGCCGTCAGGATAACCCATATTCCGACAGGGATCGTCGTAGCCATGCAGGATGAGAAGAGCCAGCACAAAAATAGGGAGAAAGCTCTCAAAATCTTGAAGGCGAGAATCTATGAGAAGATGCTCCGAGAACAGCAGGAGGCCCTGGCAAAGGATCGGAAAGAGCAGGTGGGAAGCGGCGATCGGAGTGAACGGATCAGAACCTACAACTACCCCCAAAACCGCATTACAGACCACAGAATAGGGCTCACCCTCTATAAACTGGAGGAGATCATGGAGGGAGGAGAGCTCGATCAGATAATAGAACCCCTCATAGCCCACTACCAAGCCCAGAAGGTGAAGGAGGCAGGACTGTAGACTGCTCCTCAACAAATCGAGGAGCCTCCTGCTTCTTGTAAAAACCGCCATAGAACCAGATCCATAGGGATACAAAGTAATAGAGAATGCGATAGGGGATCTCTCCCGTCGAAACAACCACCACTTTAAAGCCATGACCCCCACCTCTAGATCTGGGGAGTATATCGACTGCACTGCGACGATACTGCCATTTGCGAACCCCTTCATCCTCAAATACAGAAGGGGGTGCATGGGACAAAACCCATCCAAACAGATCGATTCTATCCATCGAGCAGAATTTGCAATGTTTCCAGGTATAAACTCGACAGTCTCTCCCTGTCACAAAGAGAGTGCAAGCTGTCATACTATTCACGATAGAGATATAAATGGGGCAGAGAATATACCCAAAATCGTATTATCAGGGACGGAACAGCCTGGAGAGTCTGTGGAGGTGCCCAAAAAGGCAACTGTCGGAGGAGCAGGAAACTCCCCTACAATCTCTGGTCTAGGCAGGGGAGTTTACGGTGTACCGCTTCCGATAACCGCTGTTGACCCGAAGACGGATACCGAAGGCGTAGAGACGGGTAATCGCCTCCTTGATCCATGAAGCCACCCTCCCTTTGAGCTTGAAGATACCGAAGAGTTCCCCTACTGCATACCCTTTCCCGAGGGCGATGAAAATTCCGTATATCCGCCCTGAGAAGGGACTCTCCGCCCTCCCTGCTATGTGGCGGGCGGCATATTCGGCGCTCTGTTCAGCTATCTGGGCTGTGGGTGGCAGTTCCCTCCCCTCACTATCGGTGATCAGGGCACAATCTCCAATGGCATAGATGTCGGGGGCTATTCTGAGGAAAGGATCTACAATGAGGCGCCCCCCGCTCCCTTTGGGATGGGGGAGCTTCTGGATAAAGTCCTGGGCGGCGATCCCTCCCGTAAAGATGAAGAGATCGTAGGGAATTACCTCATGCTCAAGGTGGACCACCTCTCCGTCAACCCATTGGATGGGAGAGGCGAGGCGGATCTCTACAGAGAGGGATCGGAGCCTTCTCTCTGTCTCTTCTCTGAGGAAGGAACTACTCCCTGGGAGGAGGGTATGGGCGGCCTCGATGAGGACAACTTCCACCAGAGGGGATTGGCCCGCTTCGGCACGGCACTCCCTGACAACGCTTGCAAGATCGGCGGCCAATTCCACTCCACTCAACCCCCCTCCTCCCACAACGACACGGGCGGGGCTCTGGTCGGTCACCTCCCGAAAGAGGATCTCCAAAAGGCGCTGTTTGAACATAAAGGCGCTGGAAAGCTCCTTGATAGAGGGGCTGTACTCCTCCAACCCCACTATCCTTTTGGGGAAGAGATCCTTGGCTCCTACAGCAATGACCAATTTATCGAACCTGTAACTCCCCCTTCTGCAGACTACCTCACCATCTCCCAAGGCGACCGCCTCATCTCTCACAAACCGCACATTCTCATAGTAACTGCAGAAGCTCTCTAGATTGAAGGTGATGTCACAGATGTTCTTCCGCCCTGAGAGGAACTCGTAGGCTTCAGTCTGGAGATAGTGGTAGGGGTTTCTATCGATGAGGGTGATGGAGTGTTCCCCAAGGGGAGCGAGACTCTCGATAAATCGGAGTCCCCCGTATCCCCCTCCGAGGACGACAACCTCAGTCAAGGTGGAGTCTATTTCTCTTAATGATGCTGGAAACCAATCGGGTATAACGGCGACCTATTCCAGAGTAGCGCTTCATCGTGGTAGCCGCTTCGAGCCCGCTGAAAGAGCGTCTCGTCTTTTTGGCCACATAGCGGGCAACCCGAAACTCCCTGTAAGCTCTGTGGCGGTTGAGGTTGAGCATGTAGGAGGCTATAGAGTCTCGGAGAGAGTCAAATATCTTGATCTTATGGCGCTTTCCGGGATCTCTCCGTTTCGGAATCAGCCCCTTTTTCCCCCAGGTCCACTCACCGAAGAGGTTGTTTGCCTGTCGGGCAAATCGACTCTTCCCCCAACCGCTCTCAAGAGCCGCCTGGGCCAGAACGAGGGAGACGGGAAGGGAGTCAACCTTCATCATATATTCACTCTCATTGTAAATATCCTTGATCCGATATTTCTTGGCAATCTGGGCCAGTCGGACCAACTTCTCATCTTCGATGATAGGCTTCGACTCCATCTCCTGGAAGACCTCCTTTACGAAGGCCCTCTCTTCCAATATCTTCTGGTTCTCCTCCTCAACGAGGGGCCTCAAAATATCGAAGAAGGCCTTTTTCTGCACCTTCACACTCTTAATCTTGTAATACCAATCCGGAATTTTCCTATACTCGGCGGCTTGAACAAGAGCCGTCACCATCAGTAAAACCATTACTATTCGCTTCAATCTGGACTCTCCTTATATGTCAAGAATATTCTTTCAACCCTCCCCTTGAAGTAGAGGGTTCCCTTCTCTATCTTGATAACAAGCTCTTCGCCACTTTTGGGATAGAGCTTTGCTTCTTCTCCCACTAGCCCTTCATGGAAGGCCCTCACAAAGGTGGCCGCCATTCCCGTTCCACAGGCTAGTGTCTCATCTTCTACGCCTCGCTCATAGGTCCGGACCGCTATGGCGCTTCGAGGCAGAATTTTACCAAAATTTACATTCGCTTCGTATTTAAACCTTAATTTTTTAGCAATTTTCTTGTCAAACTGTTTCAAATCTTCCACAAGTGTTACCAAATGTGGCACTCCCGTATCCAGAAGCCACCACTTAAACCCCTCTTCCTCAAATGTTTCCTTAAGTATCTTATAAGGAGTCAATTGGCTCTCTACAATATCTCCCTGGACAGAGGCCTCAATCACTCCCGCCCCTGTGAGAAACCTCATCTTCTCCCCTGCCAATCCAAAGGAGTGGGCGTAGTGGGCGGCCGCCCGACTTCCATTGCCGCACATGGAGGCCTCACTCCCATCGGCATTGTAAAAGAGCCATTGGAAATCGTACTCTCCATGGGGGATGAGAGCGATCAGTCCATCTGCCCCCAAACCTCTATGGCGGTCACAGAGCTCTCGGGCAAGGGAGCTATAATCTCCCTTCCGAAATGTGTGGAACACAATGAAATCGTTGCCGCTGGCAGAGTATTTAGCCAATCCTAAAATCATCACCTATCCTTTCTATGAACCATTCCACCTCCTTCTGTAAATTTTTAAGATCTCCTGAATTATCAATAATATAATCGGCAAGAAAGCGTTTTTTTTCAATATCCATCTGCAATCCGATCCTCCTTTCAGCCTCTTCTCGATCCAGATTGTCCCGCTCCATGAGCCGTCGGAGCTGGACCTCTCGGGGGGCATAGACAACAGCCACTCTGGAAATGGGATACCCCTCCCTCTCAAAGAAGAGAGGAATATCGACAATGTAGGGGACTCCGAACCGCTCTCTCTCTAGAGCGGCCTCCACAATCCTCCTCCGAATTTGGGGGTGGAGGAGCTCCTCCAGCTTCCTCAACTCCCTCTCATCATTGAAGACCAACCTCCCCAACCTCTTCCGATCCACCCGTCCATCGACCACAAACTCCTCCCCAAAGAGACGGGCGATACTCTCTGCCTCTCCCTCCAGAACCTGATGGGCTATCTCATCGGCATCGATAACATGGAAACCGTAGAGTTTCAAAAGGTTGGCCGTTGTGCTCTTGCCGGTGGCAATCCCACCGGTCAGAGCGATAGCGTGGGGGAGCTCTACCATTTGTAGAGTTGGCCCAGCTCTTTTTTCACATAGTTGGGGAGGATAAAGGAGGCTTTGTGAATATCGGAGTTGTAGTAGCGGAGTCCATCTATGAGGTCGGCCCTCTGGAGAATAATATCGGCTGTCGGATGGTACCGTTTGCTTCCGAGAATGAAATTCCAATTACAGCCCGGATAGCTGTACATCTCGAAGCGGTAGGGCATGACAATCTTGAAGAACTGGCCGATCACTCCCATAATCTCCTTGTGGAGGGGCATATCGATCCACCAGCTCTCCCCTTGGGCCACTACCATTCCATCATCTTTGAGAATACGGAAGACATGGGCGTAAAACTCCCGATTGAAGAGCCCCTCTGCAGGCCCTTCGGGATCTGTGGAATCGACCAGCACAATATCGTAACTTCCGGAGTCGGCTCTCTTGACAAACTCTATCCCATCTCCGATGGTGAGATTGAGGCGGGGGTTCTCCCAATCTCCTATCTCCGGAAAGTACTCCTGGGAGATTCGGACCACCTCCCGATCTATCTCGACCATATCGACCTCTATATCTCCATGGCGGAGTACCTCCTTGGCCACCCCTCCATCGCCCCCTCCAATAATGAGAACCCGTTTCGGATCTCTGTGGGTGCAGATGGGGACATGGGCCATCATCTCGTGGTAGATAAACTCATCTCTCTCACAGAGCATTCCGTGGCCGTCAATGACCAACAGCTTCCCAAACTCTCTGGAGCGGTAAACCTCTATTTTTTGGTACTCACTCTCCACTTCTACCAACTTCTCCTCAACCCGCAGTCCCTGCTTGAAAAAGTCGTCATGGATCTCTTCAAACCACATTGCTCCTCCAATGAAGATATTTTTTCCCGCTCACAAGGAGGGGAACCCACTCTAGAGCAGAGCTGGATACTTTTACCGATCCGCCCTATTCTCCGCCTCTCTTCAGCAAGAGAGTCACCTCCAGACGGCTCTTCCACCTTCGCCCCCTCCCCCAAACCCCCCATCTCCCATCTGGGAGAATGGGACCAGAGAGGATATTACACAACAAAGCGAAGATTTTCAAGGGAGGTCCTCTCCCATCGGGGCAGAACAGAGATACCTCTTCCAAGGGAGCAGAGGGGGAGACCTTCGGAACAAGCTCAGAAAGTGTACTCTTTTCCACCAATTATCGATATAATTAGGATCAAAAACTACTCTAAGGAGGAACTATGTGTGGCGAGAGACTGCAGAGAATTCTCATGGCAATTATGCTCGGACTTACCATGTACTTCTTCGCCCTCGGTCGGGAAGATCAGACCATGTTCCAAATAGGCGTCGTACTCCAGACATTCATTATTATCATGCTCCTCATCTTCGCCTTCACCAACTTCTGTCCGAGCCTCTGGTTCTTCAACAAGGTTTTCGGTAAGTGTGAGTGGGAAAAGAAGGAGAGTGAGTGATCAGCTACAAGGAGAGTGGGGTCGATATTGACGCTGGGGCTAGGCTCGTCGAGGAGATAAAGCCCTTCGTCCAGGCCACCTTCAACCAACATGTCCTCGGTCCGATTGGAGGTTTCGCTGGGGGGTTTGCCCTCCCTCCAGGCTATACAAATCCTGTGCTCTTCGGTGCCACCGATGGAGTCGGTACCAAACTCAAACTGGCCATCTCAGCGGGCAAATTCGACACGATCGGTATCGATCTCGTGGCCATGTGTGTCAACGACCTCATCTGTAGCTTCGCCCAACCCCTCTTTTTCCTTGACTACTATGCAACGGGGAGACTCGATGTCGATGTAGCCAAGGAGATAATCGCTGGAATTGCCAAGGGGTGTCAAGAGGCCGAGTGCGCCCTTATTGGAGGGGAGACGGCCGAAATGCCCGGAATGTACAGGGAGAAGGATTTCGATCTAGCAGGCTTTGCCGTCGGGATCGCCGAGAGATCGGAGCTGGAAAATCGTCCCCCTCTCCAGGCGGGAGACATCCTCGTAGCCCTCCCCTCCTCAGGTATCCACTCCAATGGATATAGCCTTGTGAGAAAACTCCTCTTTGAGAAACTTGGGATGAAGCTGGAGGACCCCTTTGAGGGAAGAACCCTGGGAGAAGTTCTCCTGGAACCGACACGGATCTATGTCAGGAGTTACAAGGAGCTTAAAGACTCCATAAAGGCCCTAGCCCACATTACAGGAGGGGGAATTGTAGAGAACCTTCCAAGAATACTTCCCAAAAATCTCAAGGCCATCGTTGAGAGCTCCTCAATCAGAGTTCTCCCCATCTTCCAATTCCTCTCCAATTACATCGAGAGGGAGGAGATGTACCGAACATTCAATATGGGCGTCGGTATGATCCTTGTTGTGGCACCAGATCGGCTCCAAGAGGTCCTCAGGAAGAGGGACGATGCCTATCCCATAGGAGAGTTGGTCGAAGGAGAGAGAGGGGTAGAGTTCCACTGATCCCCTCAACCATCGAAGAGACAGGAATTTTCTATGATCTACACCATCTCCAAACTTGTCACAATGTTCCTCCTCCCCCCAGGGCTCTTTGGAACACTCCTCATCACTGGAGCCTTTCTCTGGAGGAGGGCGGCTCGGCCCCTCACCATCTCCGCTCTCCTCATCTGGTTCTCCTCTTCCACCCCTCTAGCCTATCTCCTCCTCCAGCCCCTGGAAAATATGGACTTTCCTCCCTCCAAAACCTCACCCACCGCCGTTGTCGTCCTCGGAGGCGGAACTGCGGCCCAAGAGGACCCCTTCCCCCTCTCCTCATCAGGTATGAAGCGGCTCCTCCTGGGCCTCCTCATCGCCCACCGCCACAATCTCCCCCTCATCTATACGGGATTTGAAGGAGAGTATGCCCAAAAGAGTCTGGAGAAGATAGCCCGAGAATTCAACCTCCCCTTACGGCACTGCACCACCCTCGAAAGGGGATGTTACCTCATCGAAGGGGAGAGTCGGGACACCTACGAAAATGCCCGATATACAAGGGCTCTCTTCGAGGAACTCCAAGCCTCCCCTTCCATCATTCTCGTCACTTCAGCCTTTCACATGCCCCGAGCCTACCTGCTCTTCAAACATTTTGGATTCCAGATAGAGGCAAGGAAGACAGATTACCAGCTTTCAGCCACTCCCCTCCGTTGGCATACCTTTATCTCAATGGGGAACCTTGAAGCTACCTACAAAGCCCTCCATGAATATTTGGGGATTGTCAGCCTCTCTCTCCGAGGAGTAGAGATTACTCTGGAACCTCTTCCATCTCACTCTGAAGCTTCTCACTGGCATCTTCAGGCAGGAGAACATTGACAACCCTGTAACCAACCCCATACCGCTCCAGGACTATATCCACCTTCTCTCCGTCCTTGTCTGTCACCGTGGCAATAACCCGATCGATCCCCCGATTCCTAATGGTGATATTGGTATCGTCTATTCCCTCCTCTCCATTCTCCTTGTAGATGGAGATCAGAGCTTCGGGAGTTACAAAGCTATCCACAAGCGTATCGGCCAATTTCACACCGAAGGCGGCTCCCAGAACGGCAAACTGGTTCTGCTCTCCTCCCTCATCCTCCATGAGCTTCCTCATCATCTGGCTCTTGAGCTGGGTCTTCAAATTGGCCCTCAACCTCTCAAAATCGATGGCCTCCTCCAAAAGGAACCGATCTCCCTCCTTGAGACCTGTCTGGATTTTGTTAAAAGTCTCCAGGGGAGCATAGTACCAATACCCAACAACGGAACCTATAATCGTCAGAAAAACGATAAAGGGAATAACTCTTTTCATGCTCCCTCCCATCTCTTTTCGCTCTTATAAAAAATTATACAGCTTTTTTACGCCTCCATCAAATAGAAAGAGTGACATCCTCCATAATAAATTAGGTAGCTTCCTGCTTCAACGAGGTATAGCTTACACGGATATAGGGATTGCTTCCAAGTATCCGTGCAGTGGCTTTCCTCTCCACAGGCTTCACTTCCCTACAGTCCGTAGGTAGGTTTTTTATAGTGGTTGTCTCCACTTTTCGTAGTCCAATCTTTAGTATGTTTATTGCCGAATTTAAATCTCTGTCTATTACAAGTCCACAGATTGAAAACTTCTAATAGCAGATTAACGATTAGAGAGTTTTGAGAGTTTCTAAAGAAACTCTCTGCCATTCATCACCTGTTTAAAAACAGGTGCATTCTGGCAATTTTTTCGTAAAGAGAGCTGTAGAATGGAGGATCAACCAGAAGAACAGGAGAGAGTGGATGAAGGAGAAAGGGGGAGACAGACTGTGATAGTGTGATGGGTGGAATGGAAAATACAGAAGGTGAATAGATTATCTCAACGGTCTATAGCAGGACAGGGAACCCAACGGCCCTCTCTCTTTTATCCCTCTACGCTCTGCGTCTGTTTCAATAGCTTACAGCTGGAAGGAAAACCCTTGTTGGCAGGGGAGGGAAGAGCAGTCGGTACCTTCCCATTTCAACGGCTCATAGCCGGATAGAAAACGCGCATGCCGCCGAGCAAGTGCCACTCGACTATCTATATTTCAATGGCTCATAGCCGGATAGAAAACGCTCTGTCAGCCCTGCGCTATCCGTCGTGCGTATAAGATTTCAACGGCTCATAGCCGGATAGAAAACCGCCCCTGAATTTGCCGAACGCTACGGTATTCCTTGTTTCAACGGCTCATAGCCGGATAGAAAACCAACTTTCATCTTCAGCTTAGCCACATACTTCGCTGGTTTCAACGGCTCATAGCCAGATAGAGAACCTCGATGTGCGCTACTACGGACACAACCAGAAGGAGTTGTTTCAACGACTCATAGCCGGATAGAAAACTTGGCAAAATG
>JAADDW010000021.1 GCA_013153715.1 Campylobacterota bacterium
AAGGTAGAGCAATGATGAACTCTCTCCACCGTATAACAAGGAGGAGATAACCGATACTAGCAATGAGTAATCCTATGAGGCTACCGATGATTCTATCAGCAACAATATCGATAGGAATCTTTCCAGCTTCCCGGACGGTCTCTATAACATTCAAAAAGTGGAGTCCCGACACCTCTTTGCTCTCAGATGTATAGATAGAGACCTTGGAGAGAATAAAACTTACCCCATGTCCTCCTAGAAGGAGGAGGAGACCGACTCCAGCCAGGATCTGGAGCCATCTAACTCCATTGAAGATAGCATCCCTTTTAACAAGAAAGTACCAGAGGAGGAGAAGAACAGCGATGTTGACCAACCAAGAAGTCGGAATAAGGGGCCAGGAGGAGAGAGCAATAAATTTATAGGTGAACTCATCCCTGAAGAAGAATATAACCAGATAGAGGGAAGTCACCCCTATCAATGCATATATTATAGTAAGACCCTGAGGGTATAGCCATTTATAGAGTACGATAAGGAGTAGAGCAACAAAGAGAGAGTTTAGCGATCTGAGACGGATAGATCGAAGGAAAAGGTAGAGTATAAATGCGGGTAGGAGAACGCTAAACATATCGGTATCATAGTACCCTGCCAAGGTCCTATTGTAGTAACTCCAGCCGATACTCCCTATGAGAGCCGCTAAAAAGCCCCACAGCAGATTTCCATAGAGTCGGCCAATCAAGATGATAGGTATTACAATGAGAGAACTTATAATAGGGGGCAGATAGACCATCGCCTCATCAAGGGAGATAGGGAGAAACTGAACCAGAAAAGCTGTGATTACAGAGGTTCCCAACCCCCATACATTTGACAGTCGAGGGTTGTATTCATGCATTCCGTAAAGGATCTTCTGGGCACCACTTCCATAAAAGTAGCCATCGACATTGTTGATCATCAGCTTCCCATTCCAAAGGAATTCGGGATGTTGTGATGCCCAGGAGACCCAATTTAAGTGAAGATAGTATGAAAAGAGATAGGAGAGGAGGATGGCTCCTAGAAGGGAGAGGTTCCCATTTTTTGTCATGAAGTTTCCTTTTGGTTATTTTTTCAAAATTGTACTCTAAAAAACAAAACACCCCATTTTAACTTCCACAGTACCACTTTTTCCCCTCTCCCAAAAAGGAGAGAAAAGAGCTTTCCAATCACAACTCCACCACCGTCGCTCCGAAGCCTCCCATATTGGGAGGGGCGTCATGGAAGGCTCTCACCCTTGGATGGTCTTTCAGGAACTCCCGTACTGCCCGGGCGAGCCGTCCCGTCCCGATACCGTGGTAGATGAGAACCTCATCGAATCCTGCCAGCAGGGCGTCGGAGAGGAAGCGGTCGGTCTTCTCCAGGGCCTCATCTACCCGCAGGCCGTGGAGATCGAGTTTGACCGAGAGGCTCTTGGGAGGGGCCACACTGACCCTTCCCCTTTTGGGCTTCATTTTGATCTCCCCCACCCGCTTGAGCTCGCTCAAGGGGACCCGTAACCGCAACCCTTCCGCCTCTATCGTCGCCTCCCTTCCCTTAATGGAGAGGACTTTGGCCCGAGTCTTGCGGTACTTGACGCTATCGCCCACCTGGATCGGCTCAGGCTCTTTGGATTGGAGCTTGGCCTCCTTGACTTTGTGGGCCGCTTTGGTGAGGTGGCGGTGGATCTGGCGCTCCTCCTTGGCCTTGATAGCCCGTTTAGCCTCCTCTATGGCTTCTGAGTAGATGGCGTGGAGTTTGGCTTTCTCCTCCTTTAACTTCTCATGGAAGGAGTGGCGCTCCTCCTCCAAAAGTGTCCTCGCCCTCTGGACCTCCTGGAGCTCCCTCTCCAACACCTCCCTCTTCTCCTTGAGCTCCTTCTCCAGCTGACTCCCCCGTTCAATGAGTTCACTCAACTTCGCCTGGTCCTCCCCATACTCCCTGACGGCCCTCTGGACGATATTCCCAGGAATACCATACCGCTTAGCGGTCTCAAAGGCGTAACTCTTACCGATGATTCCCTGTAGAAATTGGTAGGTCGGAACTCCCCGCTCCTCGTCGTACATGGCCGCCACCAGCTCCACCTCATCGTGGGAGGCCATGAGAGCCGCCAGCCGTTTGTGGTGGGTTGTGATGGCGATCTTGATCTCCCGCTTTGAGAGCTCTTCGAGGACCACTTTGAAGAGTGTCGCCGCCTCGTCGCTATCTGTCCCCAGCTCGATCTCGTCCACCCCCACCAGGGCTCCGCTCTTCTGGAAGAGACGGGAGAACTCCAGCATCCGTCCGGCGAAGGTGGAAATGTCGTTCTTGACATTTTGGGGATCTTCGATAATGGGGATGATCTCCTTGAAACGGCCAATGCGGCTCTTGGGGGAGCACCTCATCGGAATAAGGTACTTGGCCATATAGGCGGCGGCCAGGATCGACTTGAGGAGCATGGTCTTCCCGCCAGCGTTGACCCCCGTAATGAGGAGAATCTTTTTGGAAAAGTCGATGGTGACCGGTTTCGGGTTGTCGATGGCCGGATGGATGAAATTCTCCAGATAGATCTCCCTCTTCTCAGTTGTATCTACGAAGATGAGGTCCCACTCTTTGGCAAAACGGACCCGAGCCTGGTAGTGGTCGAATCGGTCAAAGGTTCTATTGGCAAACTCCAGAAACCTCTGCCACCTCTGGAGCTTCCTACTCATATCTTTGGCTATCTCGTACCGGATCTCCTCTATGCGGCTCAGAAGTTCCGCCTCCCTCCTCTTCAACTTCTCAAGGCTCTCCGGTACCACATAGAAAAATCCTCCACTGCTCCGACCGATGATGCTCCCCTTGAGGAGATGGTTGAAGCCTCCCCTGAGGAGGAGGGCCTCCTCTCCGTTGATGTAGTGGATCTGTCGGTCCACCAGGTACCCTCCCATTTTGGGGAGATTGATGATGGCCTGCATCTTCTGACCGATCTCCTCCCTCACCTGGGAGAGCCCTCTCTCCAGACCCACCAACCGTTCATCGATTTCGCTTCTCAACTCCCCCTTCTCATCGAAACTTCCCAAAATCTCCTCCAACTCTTGGGGAACCTGGAGGGAGGCCAACCAGTGGCCGATTGCGCCTGGAAGCTGGAGGGACTGGAGATAGAGAAGGTAGTTCACTATCTTGACAAACTGGAAGATCTCCTGGAGGGTGAGGACCCCCTCCTTCTGGAGGTGGCGGAGCTGGGTGGAGAGATCCTCCACAGGGGGGGGAGCCTTGAAGCTGTGGCCCATGAGCTCCCCGATCATCTCCCTATGGATGGTGGAGTCCCCCTCCATGGCCAAAGGTTTTTTGCGGGCAAAGAGGGATCTCAACCGGTCCAGAAAATCTGTAAGGTCAAGTTTATTTTCGAGATCCATCTCCCTCCTTCACTCTGCACCGATCAATAGGAATGACGAGTCCCGCCACCTCAGTCCCATCTCTACCAAAGAAGACCATGGTCCCTGTATTGAAATTGAAGAGCCTCCTATTGACGGTGATCTCCTTTCCAAAGGGATCCCTGCAGAGGAGATCTTTGCCGTGATTATACTCAAAATAGAGTCTCTCATGGTAGATCCTCTCTTTCTGCTGGTGGTAACTGTAAAGGGCTGTGAGACCCCACCCCACAATGAGGCTCCCCAGAATAATATATTTCAGCTGATCGGCTATATCGGTAAAGAAGTAAACCACTCCCCCTACTATCCCGAAGAGAAGAAGGAGAGCGAGGAGCAGATAGAAAAGTGCCATTAATCCCCTCTATTATATTTGTTTCTAAACTTGAATTGTAGCTAAAAGTGGCTAAAATGAAACTCTATTGAAATGGAGTACCGGAGAAAGGGGTAGAAAATTTCATGTTGGCGGCAGAGTGGTTTGAACAGGAGGCCCTCCTCATTACCTACCCCCATCCAGAGAGTGACTGGCTCCCCTACTTGGCGGAGATTGAGGAGTTCTTCGACCAGTTTATAGAAATTGTCTCCTTCTACCAGGAGGTCTGGCTCATCGTCCCTCCGGAGTTCAACAAGAGCTTTCCCAATACCAGACTCATCCCCCTTCCCACCAACGACACCTGGGTCAGGGATTACGGCCCTCTAACCCTCATCGGGAGAGGGGGAAAGAGGCTCCTCGACTTCACATTCAACGGCTGGGGGCTCAAGTATCCGGCCAACTGGGACAACAGGGTCAACCGCTCCCTCTTTGGAACGGAGAAGCTCGGCTTCGTCCTGGAGGGGGGAGCCGTTGAGAGCAATGGGGTCGATACGGTGATGGTCCGATCCAGCTCCCTTCTGGAGCCCAACAGGAACCCCCACCTCTCCCGGAGGGAGATTGAGGAGTATCTCCTCTCCCTCTTTGGAGCCAAGAGATTTCTCTGGCTCGAATCCGGCTACCTCCAAGGAGATGATACGGACGGCCACATAGATACCCTGGCCCGTTTCGTTTCGGAGGATCACATTGTCTACCTCATCTCAGACGATCCAAAGGATCCCAACTACCACCAGCTGAGAGCTATGGAGGAGGAGCTTCGGAGCTGGGAGTTCAGATTGACCCCTCTCCCCTCCCCCTCTCCCCTCCTCCACAACGGGAGACCTCTTCCGGCCAGCTACGCCAATTTCGTCATACTCAACGG
>JAADDW010000018.1 GCA_013153715.1 Campylobacterota bacterium
CCTCATCTTTATGCTCTCCCTCCTCTGGGCTCTCATTCTCTTCTCCAACTGGTCTCTCATAGAGGAGAAGATCGAGTACTTCCTGACCATTCTCCCCTTCCAGACGGTGGCCCAGGGAATTGCGGCCCTCCTCGCCCTCTATGTTCTCTACAATCTCTTTCTCATCTCTGAGTATTTTGTTGTCTTCATCTTCAGGGAGCCCTTCATATCGGCTCTCCTGGAGAGACACTATCCCGATCTCCCAATTTCCCGTGGAGGGCTTGACGGAAGGGCCTATCGGAGGCTGGGATTGGATCTTCTCCTCTTTTTCACACTCTCCCTTCTCTCCCTCCCCCTTCTCTTCATTCCTATAGCCAATTTCCTTGTCGTCTGGTTCCTCTGGACATGGCTCTATAAGGAATCGGCCTTTTTGGGGGTCTGCTCTCTCCTCTGCTCTCCCCAAGAGTATGGGAAGCTCCGCCAGCAGAAACTCTCCCTTCTGGGAGCCTCCCTCCTGGCGGCTCTCCTCAACTTTATTCCCATAATCAGTTTCTTTACCCCCTTCTTTGTGATGACCCTCTATTTTCACTGGATTGTAGAGGAGAAGAGAGGGGAGGAGGGGGAGAGGGTCTAGAATAAATCTAGATTGAAATGTACTTACATTATACTTACAATTTAGACTCAGTCTTCTATTTTTTCCCAGAATCATTATCGTTTAAAGAAAGCATAAAAATTAGTTTGATATATTTGAGTGTAACCAATCTTAAATCCAAGGAGGAGAAGATGTTAAAAGTTGGATACAGAATGTGGATCGGGGCGGTAGCCATCGCCTTTGTAGCCACAGGTTGTGCCCAAAAGAGCGCAAGTAATCTTCCAGTAAACTGTTCAACTATTGAGGAGTGCGCTCAATTGGCGAAACAGAAAGAGGAGGAGTTGGCTAAGACTCAAGCCCTCCTGGCAGAGAAGGAGAGCGAAGTATCCAAACTGAAGGAAGATGTCGATAACTGTAAGCGGATGGCTATGAGTGCCTCTGCAGAGCGGGAAGAGGGGGTAGCCCAACCCAACGCCGTCAAAGTTCCTGAAAGTGGACTCCTCCTCCTTCCACCAGATGCAAAACCGGGCGAGTGTTACGGTAAGGTGGTCATTCCACCCAAATATAAATATGTCAAAGAGAAGGTTGTTATTGATGAGGGTGGTGAGAGGGTTGTCACCATTCCTCCCAAATATCGCTGGGTGACCAAGAAGATTTTGGTAAGGGAGCCCGGTGAGAAGATTATTCCGACCCCTCCTGTCTATAAGACTGTGACAGAGAGAATCGTTGTCAAACCTGAAACAGAGAAGGTGGTCGTCGTCCGACCTGCCAAATATAAGTGGGTCACCCAAAAGGTTGAGGTTGAGCCTGCCCATACCAAATGGGTCAGAGGATCACTCCTCCATCAGACCAAAGCCAATCTGGAGGTTCTGGACAAGCAATTCAACCCCAGTGTTGGTGAGGTTATGTGTCTTGTCAAAGTTCCCCCCAAATATAAGACTATCCGCAAGAAGGTAATGGTAGAGCCTCCTGTCACCAAAGTTGTTAAGGTTCCCCCTGTCTATAAAACTATCACCAAGAAGGTTCTCGTCAAGCCTGCAGGGACAAAAGTGATCAAAATCCCCCCTGTCTACAAAACTATTCGGGTAAAAGAGCTCGTAGAACCAGCGAGAACTGTGACCAAACAGGTCCCTCCACGCTACAAATATATCACCAAGAAGGTCAAGGTACGGGATATTCAGTACAAATTTGAGCCTGTTGTCTGTAAGACAAACCTCACTCCCAATCTTGTTGTCAACCTCCAGAGGAAGCTCAAAGAGCTCGGCTACTACAAAGGGCCCATCGATGGAATTTATGGTCCTATGACAGCTAAAGCGGTCGATCGCTACCAAAAAGACCATGGATTTGCCCGGGGTGCCCTCACAATCGAGACAATAGAAGCCCTCGGCTTGAGCTACTAGTAACTCCACTGCCCACCTGTTGGTGGGCAGACCTCTCCCCCATCTCTGAAACTTCCTCAAAAGGCCTCCAATGGATTATCAGAAGATTCTCAATGAGATCTACAAGGAGATCAAGCCCTTTCTCGGGAAGGGAAAGGTTGCCGACTATATTCCAGAGCTGGCCAAGGCCAATCCCAAAGATTTCGCTATGAGTCTGGTCACCCTTGATGGAGATGCCTACCATATCGGACTCTATCAGAAGCGGTTCTCCATTCAGAGTATCTCCAAGGTCTTCACCTTCACCATGGCCCTCAAAATGTACTCCGAAAAGCTCTATGAACGGGTGGGAGTGGAGCCCAGCGGTACCCCTTTCAACTCCCTTGTCCAGCTGGAGTATGAGCATGGCAAACCGAGGAACCCCTTTATCAACGCCGGAGCCCTTGTGGTGACAGATAGCCTCATTGGCTACTACCAAGATGAATTTATCACTTTGGAGAATATCCTCAACTTCCTCCGCTCTATCAGCCATACCTCCGACATCAATATCAATCCTGCCGTAGCCAAGAGCGAGATGGACCACGGCTACCGAAATAGGGCCCTGGCCAACCTCATCAAGGATTTTGGTAATCTAGATAATGATCCCCTCACCGTTGTCAAGACCTACTCTAAGCAGTGTGCTGTAGAGATGAATACATGGGAGCTGGCGACATCTATGCTCTTCCTGGCCAACAGGGGGGTCGATCCCATAGCCAAGAGGGAGTACATTACGCCGACCCAGGCGAAACGGGTCAATGCAGTTATGCTCATGTGCGGACACTACGACGCCAGTGGGGAATTTGCCTTCCATGTCGGACTTCCCGGAAAGAGTGGAGTTGGGGGAGGAATTGTGGCCGTTGTCCCTGGAAAGATGGGGATCTGCGTATGGTCGCCACCTCTCAATGAGTATGGCAACTCATACGCAGGAACGATTGCCCTTGAGCTCTTTACCTCAAAGACCGGTTTCTCAATCTTCTAGTACAATACGGATTTTCTGTCCCGGATAGATGAGGTCTGGATCCTTGATAACCTCTCTATTGTCCTCAAAGATTTTCTTCCATTTATTCCCATCTCCGTAGAACCTTTCGGCGATGGCCCAGAGGGTGTCTCCCTTCTGGATCTCGTAGATCTCGACCTTGATCTCCTTCTCCTCTTGGACGACGACGCCGCTGGGATCGACTTCAGAGACCCCCTCCACATTTCCGGCCATCAGAACGGCCTTCTGGAGGGCATCTGTATCTTTGGCCTCTCCCGAAAGGGAGACCTTCCCTTCATCGTCGATCTGGACTTCTAGGTTTTCAACTCCGGGGTTATCCTGCTCGATGTGCTCCTTCAACTTCTCTGGAGCCTCCTCTTTGCTCCCAAAGATCTTTGCACCTATATCTTTGATGAAATCGAACATGGAACCTCCTTTCTGTTAGATAAATTTTTTCAAGATATTGATAGCCCCCTCGACGCCGCCGATCTGCTCGAAGACCTGCTCGGCGAGGGAGGGCTCCTCATTGGTCGCTTCATCGACAACTTTGGGGAGTGCGTCGGCTAGAGCCTTTCGGGCACTCTCCTCACTGATACCCAACTGCTCGGCAAACTCCCTCACCTTCTCTTCAGGGACCAGGTTGGTTACATTCTCTGGTTCGATAGGGGCGTTCTCTCCACTACCGATCCAGCTCATGACCACATCGATCAATCCGCTCTCTTGAGCCTGCCTCACAAGGGAGCCCAGGTCTATACCCCCGTCGTTTTCATTGCTCCCGAGAATGGAGCTCAGAGCTCCCACAATGGCTCCGATGTCTAGGTTTGTTGTGGCGTCATCGTCGTTGTTGCGGATATACTCCGCACCTATCTGGAGTAGTTTTTCCCAATCCATTGAGTGAACCTCCTTTTCCGCCCCGCAGGGCTCGGTAATTTAGGGGGCAAGCTCGATAAGGCCTGCCAGGGCGCCGGTGAAACCGGCATTATAATCTGTAGCCACTTCATTGGCTCTGTAGTCGTGCCGATCGTCCCGATAATCGAAGTCGTCAGCACTTGTCGGACCTCCCACAAGGGCCCCCTCCAGGAGGAACCGATTGTTAATGGGATCGTCAATATCGTTGGTCAGAGAGCCGTGGGAGGCCGCATGGTGGGGGTTGATGGGATAGTTGGGTCCATAGCCGACAACATAGGAGCTGTTACGAGGGTTCTTACCCAAAATGTAGTCGATCTGGGACTTGGCGAAGGAGATGAGACGCTCCCTCTGGGGCCCAGCAGGGAGGGATTTGGCATAGAGAAGGGAGATGAAGGCTTGGGTCGATGCATAACGGAGAGATCCCCAACCATCCAGGAAAGCGAGGCCTCCAGGAGTATAGGTGATCTCATTGAGCCAGTAGTTGAGATTCTCCTCTATCGCCTCTCTGTATCCCCTCTCCCCTGTGATGCGGGTGAGAAGGAGAAGTGTCCCATTGGCCACATTGTCCCAGTTGTGGACCCAGTAACAGCTGTCGGTGGCTCTGGCTATATGATCCTTCGCCTTGTCAAGGTAGTTGGGATCTCCCGTAGCCTGATAGAGCCAGATGGCTCCCCAAGCCAACTCATCGTTGTATCCGCTGTAGGAGGTGTAGAAGCCGTTGGCGGC
>JAADDW010000015.1 GCA_013153715.1 Campylobacterota bacterium
CGTCGAGGGCGGCCGGTTTCCTCCACCACACCGTTGGGAACGGTCCAGCGGCCCGCTGTGCCTCATAGAATTTGAGGGCGAGGGGAAGGACCTTTCTATAGTCTACTCTGGAAGGGGGGGTGAGGGGGGTCCTCTCGGCGCAGAAGCCAAACTCTACCCTCTCCCCCCCCTCGATGGTTTTCTTCCCTGAGGGCCCCTCAATTTCTATCTCTAGAGTTGCCGGATCTTGGGAGAGGGTGGCGTTCCAGGAGGAGTAAACTATTCCCTCCCCCTCCCTCTCCACCTTCCACTCTATAGGATTGGGAGAGGTATTGTGGAGTTCCAGGATCTTACAGAAACCTCCTTCCCAGAATATGGTATCCCTCTCTTTGAGGATGAGCCCCTCTCCACTGGCCCAGATCGACGCTGGGAGGAGGATTGACAGTAGGAAAGTTCCTGGAATATTCCCCATTAAACACCCTTCTCTCTCCAATGCCTCTATATTATAACATGCAAAGGTAGAGATATTTTTCTCCTCCGGTCCGATAATTGGTTGGAAAAGTCCCAAAGGAGGTAATCATGCTCAAAATTTTACGGGATAAGCGGATCTCCCTCAGTATGAGACAGCTCCTCAATCTGGCTATTCAGGATGTGGGGGAGATCCTCTATCTCAACTTCGATTCCGATACCCATGAGATAGAGATGGAGCTCCTCCTCCATGGAGACCAGGAGCCCCTCCACCTTGTGGTCAGGGAGTATCTTGTTGTTGAGGAGAATGGGGAACATTTCCTGATCCTCAAGGAGATAGATGGTCTGAGGAGGGAAGATAGAGAGGTGAGGGAGTATCTCCAGAACAAGAAGTTCAGAATTCCCCAGAGACTCTTTACCCTCTGGCACAGGTGTGAGACAGAGGGGGTTCGGGAATCGGAATCCCACTAAATCCTTTATCCACTCTCTCCCAGAGACTGGGAGAGAGGGTCCCCAAATCCACTAGAAAAATATATTGAATGATACCTTGAATTGTGTATCATCTACTCCATATAGATTCTCAGCATAAGCTCCAATTAAGTGGATCATGGCAAAGTTGTTGAGAATGGCGCTATAGGTCAGGGAGTACCCCTCCTCACTATTGTCGTCGCTGTCGAGGCCGTAGTTGACAATGGCCCTCAGGAAGGAGCTCTCCCCTACCCGATAGGTGATGCTGTTCTCTATCCCTCTGTACTCTCCCTTCCGCTCGTTGTCGCTGAAGACAAGTATGGAGGTGATGTACCAGGGATCGAAACCTCTCTCTATCGGAACGATGATAGATTGGGTGGAGATGCCCCGCTCCTCCTTCTCTCCGTAGAGGAGGCCCACTTTCCAGCCGCTCTCAAAGAGGTAGCGGACCCCCGCCATCAATTGGGAGTCGTCCCCCGATGGCCGTTCTCCCCCTTTTCCTCCCATCATGCCGCCTTTGCCACCCATTCCACCGGGAGAGTGGGGAGAGCCTCCAGATCCTCCTAGATGTCTCGGTCTCCTCCCTTTTCCCTCTCCCTTTCCTTTTCCATCTGTTTGATGGCCCATTCCGCCTGTCTGGCCAGAGCCACCCTTTCCACTTCCCTTTCCTCCCTCTCCCATGGATCCTGCTCCCTTAGGACCTCCCATCTCTCCGTGGTCAGTAGGATCTCCGTAGGAGATGAGGAAGAGGAGTTTTCCATCGTGGAGATAGGAGTATTCAGCCCCTTTGTAGGAGCCTAAACCTGTTCTCTGGAGGGGGGAGCGGTACTGTTCTCTCCCTGGGATGCCTCTCATTATGCCATGGAGCCCTGAGTCCGTAAAAGAGCGGGCCAGATTGCCCCACTGGGTAAAGGGGAGCATGAGTCCGGCCCTCAAGAGGTGGTCCGGCTCATTGTGGACCAGTTGAATATAGGCCCTTGAAGACTGCTCTTCAAAGAGTTTGGGAGCTCTGGGGTTTTTGGTATTGATATTTTGGCGGGAAGATGCGAAGAGGGAGATGGTTTTGTTGAGTGTTCCTGCAAAGTAGAGCTTCACCTTGCCGCTCAGACTCTCCCTCTCCGTTTTATCCCTGTAGGTGAGGCCGAGGAGGGCTCCGAAGGGTTCATATTGCCGCTCTCCGTGGACGATGAACTCCTTGAGGGAGGGGAGATCTTCTGGAGAGAAGCGGAAACCGTTGCGGAGGAAGCTCTCCCCTGTCTCGTTGAGCATCGGAATATTGGTATGGCAGGTGGAGCAGTCGGTCTGATACTCCCGAGCAAACTGGGGAAGGGCGTGGGCCAGCTGGAGGAGAATGGCTGACAGGACCACAAATCTCACCATAGTAACTCCTTTCTGATCTGATTTAATGGATTTATAACTTTTGGCTATAATCGTATGGTAATATTTCAAGATGAGGTCAATGTTATCGGCCCTGCCATATTGTGAAAAGGAGGAGCTATGGATATGGGACAGGAGAAGAGAGGAGGAGTAACTCTCGGGAGAGTTGATCGGGAGAGTTCGGTTGGGAGAGGGGCTGGAAGAGAGGGGATCCTCTCTGAGAGGGCCGCTTTCATTAGGAGGACCTACAATCTCTTGGCCGCATCGGTATTAGCCGGGGCTGTGGGGGCTTCCATTGGGCTCGATCTCGTCCCCGTCGTCACCGAGTGGTACTGGCTCTTCGTCCTCTTGGAGTTTGGGGCCCTTCTGGGACTCTTTCTGGCCCAGCGGATCCCTCTAGTCAACCTTCTCATTCTCTTCATCTTCACCTTTTTGACAGGTTTCACTCTGGCTCCCCTCCTCTCCTCAATCCTCTCTCTGCCGACGGGGGGAGAGATTGTACGGGACGCCTTTCTCGTGACGGCTCTGGTCTTCGGAGGGGTGACCCTCTTTGCCACTACGACCCGATACGATTTTCGCTCTATGGGACGCCTCCTCCTGGTGGCCCTTGTAGTCCTTGTTGTCGCCGCTCTCATCAATATCTTCATTGGAAATTCCCTCCTCCATACTGTTATTGTGGTGGTGGGGGCTCTCCTCTTCACCGCCTTCACCATCTATGATACCCAGAGGTTGATGAACGGTGATTTTGAGAGTCCCATAGAGGCGGCCATCGCTCTCTACCTGGACCTCCTCAACCTCTTCATCTCCATCTTGCAGATCCTCGGTATCGTTGAGGATAACGGCTGATGGCGGCCGAGGAGTCCAAACTCCTCCGCCTCGTCGATGCCAATCTCAACAGGCTCAGGGAGGGGGTTCGGGTTGTGGAGGATATTTGCCGCTATATCTATGATGATGAGGAGCTCGCCCTCGCCCTCAAGCTGGTACGCCACAGAGTCCGTCTCCCCGATGGGAGGCTCCTGGAGGCTAGAGATGTGGAGGGAGATAGGTTGAGGGAGACCGTTGGGAGTGAGGGGGAGAGGGTGGATCTCCCCTCGATCATTACAGCCAATATGAAGCGGGCCCAGGAGTCGGCTCGGGTTCTGGAAGAGGTGCTGAAGTTGATGGATCGGGAAGAGGCCGAAAAATTCAAGGCGATCCGGTATGAGCTCTATAGTTTGGAGAGATCGCTCCACATGAAGAGGACCTCAAACTCCAAATAGGGGTGGGGATAGTTATCGATGAGCTCTCTCATCTCCCTATAACTCAACCTCTTGACTCCCTGACTGACGCCGCTCTCCTTGATGTAGCGGAATGCCTCGATCTTTTCGGGAAAGAAGAGTTTGTACTCCCGAACTTCCCACTCCCCGTGGAAAAACTGCTCTATCAATCTGATAACCTCCCCTTTTTCATAGATTGGGGAGGAGATATTGGCCAGTTGGTGGACCGTCTTGAAGGTGGAGGCGGTGAAGATGGCTAGGGATGTGGGGAGGCGGAGGGAGGCTATCCGACGGAGAGTGGCCTCTAAATCCCTGCTCCACTGGAGGGAGCTGGAGGCGAAGATCTGGTCGATGGGGAGTCTTTCGAGCTCCCGAAAACAGCTGGGAAGGTCGAAATTGCAGAGAATCTTCCGGGTACAGGGGGGGTGGAGATCCAACATCTGCCGACTGGCATCGGCGGCATAGAATCGCTCTATGGGCCAGTCGATGTTCCGGAAGACCTCTCCACTTCCCGCTCCGAGATCGAGAATGGAGCGGCCTCGGTAGGGGCTCTTTTGGACCAGATGGCGGGCGACTCGGGACTGGATGATCTTACGATCCTGGTAGCGGCTGGCCTGTCTGTCAAATTGGCGGATATGGTCCACACTCTACCTCCGGTTGGGGGGTATCACCTGCTCCCCGATTTTTGACCTCTCCAACCATTCCCTCGGAGGGATTGGAAGGTGGGGGCCGAGTTACCTTACCATGGGGAAGATGGGGGTTGGACATCTTGTGCAGACTCTGGTCGGTAATGCATACAGCGATATTATAGTACAATTTCGCTCCCAAGGGCAATTTTATTGCAGGGAGGGGAGGTTCCGCCCCGCCGGGCGGTTCACAAAAATTGGATATAATTGCCCAAAAATTATCAAAGGCTTTCGATGATAAAAGTTCTCTTCATCATGCAGATTGTTCTCGCTGTCATCTTAACCATCGTCATCTTGCTCCAGAAGAGCTCCTCCATTGGATTGGGAGCCTACAGCGGGAGCAACGAGTCCCTCTTTGGAGCCAAGGGACCCCAGGGCTTCCTGGCCAAGACCACTTTCTTTCTAGCTACCCTCTTTGTCCTCAACACCATCGCCCTCGGCTACCTCTACAACAAGGCCTACAACCAGTCGGTCGTCGATAAGATAGAGGTTGAGAAGAAGAGCTCCCCCATTCCAGCGCCACCTCCGGTTACCCAAGAGGAGAGCAGTGCTCCGGAAGCTCCTACTCCTCGGTAGCCTCTCCCTCTGGCTCTGGGCGGAAGCCCATATCTTCGTTTACCACCGTTTCGGAGATCCCCGTTATCCCTCGACCAATACCTCCCTCTCCCAGCTCCGACGGGATTTTACCTATCTCAAAGAACACGGCTACAAGGTGATCCCCCTGGTCCGATTGGTGGAGGCCCTCAGGAAGGGAGAAGAGATTGACGACCGCTGGGTTGTCATCACCATCGATGACGGGTTCAGGAGCTTTCTCAACGCCCTCCCCATTTTCAAGGAGTTTGGCTACCCCTTCACCATCTTTGTCGCCACCAGACCTATTGAGGGGAGGTATGGGGATTTCCTGAGGTGGGAGGATCTCAAGGAGATCTCTCGATATGGGGAGATCGCTCTCCACTCCCATAGCCATCCCCACCTCTGTGATCTCCCCAGGGAGGCCATTGTCAGAGATACCCGAAGGGCTCTCACCCTTTTCAAGGAGAGGCTCGGCTTCCTCCCCCGTTTCTATGCCTATCCCTATGGAGAGTATGACGGGCGGGTAAAGGAGATAATCGGTTCCCTGGGGTTTCTGGGGATATGCAACCAGAATAGGGGAGCTGTCGGCGATGGGAGCGATCCCTTGGATCTCGATAGGGTCGCCCTCGTGGGAAAGAGCGATCTCCGGAGGGCCCTCAAAATAGGCCACCTAGAGGCGGAGTGGAGGGCCCCCATCAGCTACCCGAAAGATGGGGTCTTGAAGCGGGTCCAGGTTCGGGTCGATCCCCGGGACCGCCCCTTCCAACTCTATGTCACCGATTACGGCTGGAGAAGGGTCACTCTCCACGGGAACACCATCGATCTCTCTCCCCGTTATCTCCTCAAGAGGGGACGGGTAAGGGTGATAATAAAGGGAAAAAATAGTAAAATGAGCACAAAAATTCTTGTAAGGAGTCGATATGGAGCTCAATGAGGTCTATGAGTATGCTAGGGACCATATGGAGAAGAGTCTCGATGTCCTCAAGCGGGACTTCGGTACATTGAGGACGGGTCGAGTGACGACGGCTGTTGTTGACCATATCAAGGTAGATTACTACGGTGCCCCGACCCCCCTCAATCAGGTGGCGACCATTACCGCCACAGATGCGACTACCATCGTTATAGCGCCGTGGGATAAGGGGCTCCTGGGAGAGATTGAGCGGGCCATACAGGAGGCCAATATCGGTGTCAATCCCAATAACGACGGAGATGTGATTAAGCTCTTCTTCCCCCCTATGACCATGGAACAGCGCCAGGCCGAAGGGAAGAGGGCCAAACAGTTTGGGGAGAAGGCGAAGATCGCTATTCGGAATGTCCGTCGAGATGCCAACGACAAGATCAAAAAGATGGCCAAGGAGAAGGTTATTACCGAAGATGAGGAGAAGCGGGGGCTCGATGAGGTCCAGAAGATTACAGATGAGTTTGTCAAAAAGGTCGATGATCTGGTGAAGGCGAAAGAACAAGAGATTATGAAGGTGTAGGAGATGGTGGACATCGAGGGGATCTATCGGGAGGCTGGGGCTCTCCTGGAGGGCCACTTTCTCCTCTCCAGCGGAAAACATAGCCCCTACTATCTCCAGAGTGCCCGGGTCCTCGAAGACCCGAAGCGGGCCCAACTCTTGGCCCAGGAGCTGGCTCGACTCATAGAGGAGAGCAAAATCGGAGTCGATACTGTCTGCTCTCCGGCCATCGGGGGATTGCTGGCAGGCTATGAACTGGCTAGGGCCCTGGGGGTCCGCTTCATCTTTACGGAGCGTCACAATGGGGTTATGACCCTGAGGCGGGGCTTTGAGGTAGCCCCTGGAGAACGGGTCCTCATCTGTGAAGATATTATCACCACCGGGGGGAGCGCTTTGGAGGCGGCCCGGGAAATTGAGGATCAGGGGGGGAGAGTTGTGGCCTTTGCCGCCCTGGCCAATAGGGGGATCTGCCGTCGGGAAGGGGGAGAGGAGCCCTCCAAGGAGGAGTGTCGTCTCCCCCGAGAGAAACCTCTCTTTGCCCTGGCCGATTTCGATTTCCCCATCTACGATCCCCACGATTGTCCCCTCTGCGCTAGTGGAGTTCCTCCCGTCAAACCGGGGAGTCGGGGGAGTTGATGGCTCGGTGGCGCTATGTGAAACAGGGGAGGATCCCCAAAGGGGAGGAGAAGAGGGAGGAGACGGCTCCTCTCTACCCTCCCGCTCCCATAGCGGCTCGGCTCAAGGCCTTTCTCACAGATACCTTCATGATCACGATGCCCATCCTCTATATCGTTATCTATCTGGTCATGGGGAGCCGTGAGGAGTTTCGGGAGAATATGGGTGAGGGGTGGCTCTACATTCTCATTCCCCACTATATTGTTGTTGTCCTTCTCTGGACCCTCCAGGGGCAGACGCCGGGTATGAAGGCCTACGGCCTCAAAGTGGGAAAGTGGAGAGACCCCTCCCAGAAGATCACCTTCCTCCAGGGGACGATCCGCTACTTTGCCATGCCCCTCTCCATCCTCTCCATAGTGGGACTCCTCATCGCCCTCTTCCGCCAAGACCGCGCCACCCTCCACGATATGGTCTCCTTGAGCAGGATGGTCCTGGTTGAGGATTTTTAGCCTCGTCAGCCTCTTCTATCTCCTCTTCTTCTCCACCATCGGGGGGTATATCATCTATCTCCCCAAAGTTTTGGATCTCCTCGGATACAGCTCCCTAGAGATCGGTATCACCTTTTCCATGAGCCCCCTCATGCGGTTTCTCACCCCCTTTCTCTTCCTGAGGAGCCTCTCCCTCACCTCCAAACTCTACCGCTCCGCCCTCCTCCTCTCTCTGGGAGCCGCTCTCCTCTTTCCCCTCACTATCCAGCAGTTCTGGCTCTTCCTCATTCCCAATATCCTCCTCGGCATCTCCTTCGCCCTTACCCTCCCCTATGTGGAGACCATCGCCCTTGAGAGGATAGGGAGGGAGCGGTATGGGAGGGCCCGTCTCTTCGGCTCCCTCGGTTTCATAGGTGTCGCCCTCCTCCTCGCCCATTTTATGGAGGGGTATGGGGCGACTCTGATCCTCCTCATATCGACTATCGTCGCTACGGTGGTGGTCGGTTGGTATCTGGGGGAGATAGAGGTGGAGAGGGGGCGGAGGGAGGGGGAGGTTGTGGAGATGGTCAAAGATCTCCCCCTCTGGCTCAATTTTCTCCTGATGCAGATCAGCTTTGGACCCTTCTACAACTTCTTCACCATCTACGAGAGCCAGCATGGATTGGACTATACCACAATCAGCTATCTCTGGACCTTTGGCGTCGTTGCCGAGATTGTGATGCTCTACCTTCAAGGGGCGCTCCTCCGCCGTAATCTCCTGACCCTCCTCAAACTCTGTTCCGCCATTACCGCCTTCCGCTGGTTCCTGGTCCACCTCTATCCTACCCACCTCCCTCTCCTCTTCTTTGCCCAGTCCCTCCACGCCTTCAGCTTCGCCCTCTACTACAGCGCCGCCATCAGCTACCTCTTCCTCATCTACTCCAAGAAGACCTTGGCCCAACAACTCTTTGGAGGGATAAGTTTCGGTCTGGGAGGGATGGTGGGGAGCTCCTTGGCCGGACTCTTTTACGGAGAGTATCTCTTCCTCTATGCCGCAGTTGTCGCCGTTCTAGCTACTTTTGTTCTCTTTTTCCAACGGGGGTCGAATAATTTTTAAACATTGTTAGCCAAAAATTGACTAATTTTTGATCAAAGAAATGTCTTTTTTCTTGACATATATCAACTTCTCTCTCCTCTCAAAAGATTACAATGGGGGAAACTCTTTTAAGGAGGTTCCATGGCTGATAGCGTCGATGTGCTCCAGACGCTCAAGATTGTCTATACGATCTACGCTCTAATCGTCATCTCCCTTATCGGGTGGTTTGCCTATAACATTGTGCGGGATGGGAAGAAGGAGGGGGCCAAACCGGCCATCTTCTATACCTATATCGCCATTCTGGTCGTCATTGGAACGGGGCTCCACTTCCTCACCTACAATACAGTTCCCTGGGTCCCCTACGATCTCGACCGCCACAAGATCAAACCGGATAAGGTCTTCCATATCACCTATCGGGACCATACTATCACCATTGAGGGGGAGAAGCCGATGCTCATCCACTGTGGTGACAAGGTGGTCTTCGAGGCGAAGAGTGAGGATCTCACCTACGGTTTCGGAATATTCCGCCAGAACGGCTCCATGGTGGCCCAGATGCAGGTGGTTCCCGGTAGTCGGAACGATCTCCTCTGGATCTTCAACAAAAATGGGATCTACAACATCAAATCGACGGAGTATTCCGGACCTAAGGGAGCCTTCATGGAAGTTCGGGACGCCATCAGGGTTATCGGTTGTAGAGAGTATGATCGCTACTCAATAAAATAAGGAGGTTGGAGTATGGGTTTTGTAAAGAGATTGATGGAAGGGTATGAAGGGGGGCTCCGCGATGAGGCTATGACACCCATGCAGAAGATAGCCCTCCGATTTGTGGTGATAGGGCTCCTCTTCTACGGCTTGGCGGCTCTGGAGGGGATGATTATGCGGCTCCATGAGGTGAAACCCCTCCCGATGATCGACGAGAGCCACTTCTTCTCCATTATGACTGTCCATCCGATGGTCGGGATCTTCGGTTCTAGCTATATGATTGTCTTCGGGGCCTTTCTCTTCCTCACCCCCTATCTGATGAAGAAGCCGATCTACAGCGTCAAGCTGGCCGATCTCTCATGGAAGCTCATGGCCGGAGGGACCTTTATCATGTGGTTGGCAGGTTTCCTCTTCCACTATGCCCCCCTCTACACCCTCTACTGGCCTTTACCTGTCGATTTCAAACAGTTCAATCTTATCGGTGGAATTACCTATATTGTCGGAGTTGTGGGAATTATGGTGGGGACTTTCCTCTTCACCTACAACATCTTCAAGACCATTCTCTACACCCCCGAGGGGTGGGAGAGACAGCCCTCCTGGGAGCTCCTCAAGTCGACTCTCGGCCTTGAGGGGCTCCTCAACTTCTTCCGTCGGGAGAAGAAGGAGCACCTTGTCCCCCTCCCCATAGCCGCCATTGGTCGGGGAACAATCGATATGGGGCTCAACGCCATCGTCATCTCCTCGGCGGGGCTTCTGATCCTCATCTACTTCCTCGGAGAGCTCTTTGGGGCGAGTCTCAAGGATACCTGGGTCGATGCCCTTCTCTACAAGAATATCTTCTGGTGGGGGCTCGACCTCATTGCCGATGGACTGGTCCTCATCTTCGTTGCCGGAACATGGTACCTCCTGGCTATGCTCATTTCGGGGAAGGATCTCTTCATGCAGAATATCGCCCGGGCGGCCCTCTTCATCGAGATGGTGGTCTCATGGACCGTCTGGAGCCACCACCTCATGAGCGACCAGGGGCAACCCAATATCCTCAAGGTTGTAAGTGGGGAGATGGTGACAGCTTTTGAACTCATCACCCAGGGGATAGCGGTCTTCATTACCCTTGTGACCCTCTGGAGGGCGAGACCCCTCAAAATGAGCAACGAGCTCAAATTTCTCCTAGGGGGAATTCTGGGCTTCATGCTGGCTGTCCCTGCCGGAATTATCCAAGCCGATCTGGGTATGAATAGGGTTCTCCACAACACCCAGTGGATTATCGGTACCCATGTCCATGTGGCCATTCTGGTCGGTCTCACGATGACCCTCTACAGCGCCATCTACATCCTTCTACCCATCTTGACCAACAATACGGTCAAACTCTACAGCCAGAAGTTGGCAAATCTCCACTTCTGGCTCCATCTGATCGGCGGTATCGGAATGGGGGCCTTCATGGGAATGGCCGGAATGGATGGCATGCTCCGCCGGGCCATCTATTTGAACGGAGAGTACAATACCTATATGATTTTGGCCGGAATCTGTGGGGCTATGCTCCTGGCCGCCTTTGTGATCTTCCTCTACAACATCGTCATGAGTTTCGGGGTTCGGGGATTGATCGCCATCTACAGACCCGCCGCAGTCCAGACCAACGAGGCGGTACTCCCACCAAAGGAGGAGTCATGATCTATGGAATAGCTGTACTCATTCTCATCGCCCTCACTCTCCTCTTCTATTTCACCATTGAGAAGAGTGTTGTGGCCCTTGTACTGGCCATTGTGACTATCATTGTCGGCTACTTCGTCGCCGTGGCTACAATTGCCCGGGAGAGTGAAGGGGAGGGAGCCGAAGGAGGTCGCCCTGGGGGGTCGTAACCCCTCTCCCTCTCTCCCTCCCCCTTCCCCCCTTTTCCCCTTCCCCACCATTTCTGCCCAATTTGTGCTAGAATGAAAAAAGAGATCTACCAGCATGAGAGGAGAGGAGTCCCATGGAGAGAGAGAGAGCCTTCGGATTGTGGAGCGCCGTCTTTTTGGGCATCGGCGCCATGGTCGGGATCGGAATATTCATCGTCATCGGAGAGGCTGGGGCGATAGCGGGTAATCTAGTGATCTTCACATTCATTCTCGGCGGACTCATCGCTCTCCTTGCAGGCTACTCTCTGGCCAAGCTGGCCATCGCCTATCCCAGTCGGGGAGGGGTTATCGAATATATTGTCCAGGAGTACGGAGAGGGGTACTTCAGCGGAACCCTGGGAGTTCTCTTCTACCTCGCCCAGATAGTGGGTCTCGCCGCCGTTGTCAAATCCTTCGGTGTCTATGCCTCTACCTACTTTGCCCAGGAGCCCACTCCCTTCTGGATCAACACATGGGCTCTAGCCATCTTGACCCTCTTTGTCATCATCAATCTCATAGGGGCCTCCTTTGTCGCCAAGAGTGAGAATATCATTGTCATTACCAAGTTGACCGCCCTCACCCTCTTTGTTGCCGCCGCCCTCCTCTTTGTCGATCCCCAGAAGCTTCTGCCCGAAAGGTCTCCCCATATCATCAATCTCTTCTACGCCCTGGGACTGGTCTTCTTCGCCTATCAGGGGTTCAGTGTTATTACCAATAGTGTAGAAGATATGGAGGATCCCCAGAGAAATATGGTGAGGGCCATGATGATCGCCATCGGTTCCGTCATGGTCCTCTACACTGTGACGGCTGTGGCGGTCATCGGCAATCTCCCTCTGGAGGAGATCATCAGAGCTAAGGATTATGCTCTAGCCGAAGCGGCAAAGCCCATCTTCGGGGAGATGGGGTTCAAGATTATGGCGGCTGTCGCCCTCATCAGCGCCACGAGTGCCATCAATGCCTCCCTCTACGGAGCGACCCAGATCAGCTACGATCTGGCTAGAAAGGGGGAGCTCCCCAAAATCTACGAGTACAATATCTTCCACTCGACAGAGGGACTGATTGTCTCTGCCCTCCTCATCGTTCCCATGGTTCTCTTTCTCCAGCTGGATCAAATTGCGACGACGGCGGCCATCGTGGTCCTCCTCATCCAAGGCTTTGTCCATCTGGGACATCTCTGGAAAATCGGAGTGACAGGGGCCAATCCCCTCCTGGTAGTGCTGGCCGGAGTGGGGGCCTTCACGGCGGCAGGTTTCGCCCTCCTCTACACATCCCAGAAGATGCCCCTTGTCAGCTGGTATGTGGTGGGGGCCTTTGTCGGAGCCTTTCTCCTTGAGATTCTCCTCCGGCTCACAACCCGCCGCATCATCAAGAGGCACATTCAGTAAGGAGTCGGTGTGACATTAGCTCTGAAATACCGCCCCAAGCGGTTTGAGGATCTGATAGGACAAGAGAGCGTGGTCCAGACCTTGACGAGGGCTCTGGACAGCAAGAAGTTGGGCCACGCCTACCTTTTCAGCGGACTCCGGGGGAGTGGAAAGACCAGTACGGCCCGAATCTTTGCCAAGGCCCTCCTCTGTCAGGAGGGGCCAACCAGCTCCCCCTGTGATCTCTGTCCCGACTGCGTCGCCGCCGATAGTGGACGGCACATCGATATTATAGAGATGGATGCCGCCAGCAACAGGAAGATCGACGATATTCGGGAGCTCATTGAACATACCAAATACCGCCCCTCCCAGGGACGGTACAAGATATTCATTATCGATGAGGTCCATATGTTGACGAAGGAGGCCTTCAACGCCCTCCTCAAGACCTTGGAAGAGCCCCCCGAGTTTGTCAAATTCATTCTCGCTACGACAGACCCTCTCAAACTCCCTGTCACAATCTTGAGTCGGACCCAACACTTCCGCTTCAAGAAGATCGCTCAGAGGGATATTATCCACCATCTGGAGAGGATTTTGGCTCTGGAGGGGGTGGAGTACGAGACGGAGGCCCTCGCAATTCTGGCCCGGAGCGGTGGGGGATCCCTGAGGGACACACTGACCCTTCTGGATCAGGCTATCCTCTTCTCCAAATCCAATATCACTGTCCAGAGTGTCAGTCAGATGTTGGGCCTCATAGACCCAGAGCGGATCAGAAGGCTCTACAACCTCATCCTCTCCAAGGATCGGGAGGGGGTCCTCCAGTTTGTCAAGGAGAACAGGGAGTATCAGGGGGAGATGATTATCGATGAGATGGTGGAGTATCTCAAGGAGGAGATCTATCGGGGGATCTCCTCTATCCCCCTCATTCTCCAGGAGAGGTTCTTCAGAATTCTCAGCGATGCCAAACAGCTCCTCTTCATCAGTGGCGATGATGAGTTTGTCCTCACCCTCACCCTCCTCAAAATGGTTGAGGCGACGAAGGTAAAGAGCATAGATGAGCTCATCAAGGAGTTGGAGGAGGGGGAGAAGCAGGAGGTCAAGAGGCCTCTCCAGCCCTCTCTTCTCCAGCTCTCCCCCTCTTCGGAAGATGGAGGGGGGGAGAGGGATCCCAAAGAGCTCTTTCAGGAGCTGATCCGTCGGCTCTACCGCCTCAACCACTCTCTGGGAGAGTGTTTCGAGAGGAGTGTCACATTCCTCTCCTTCGACGGGGGGGTTCTGACATGGGAGAGCCATACTCCACCGGAGTGTAGGGAGAAATTGAGGCTCTCCTACGGAACCATCAAACATCTCATCAGGGAGCTCTTCGGAATCGATACAAAGATTAAGAAGGTGGAGAGAGAAGGAAGGGAGGAGAAGGGAGGGGGAGAGGGGGAGAAGAGTCTCCTCTCTCCCCTCTCCTCCCAGATAGCGACGGTGGAGGGGGGCGACATCCTCAATGACCCTCTAGTTCAGGAGGCGAAGGAGCTCTTCAGGGCTAGACGGATCACAATAAAGGAGAGGCGGTGAAACGGGTTCTCGTCCTCTGTAGTGGGAATAGTTGCCGTTCCATTATTGCAGAGGCCCTCATCGATAGGGAGTTGGAAGGGGTCGAGGGGGCCAGTGCAGGTTCCGCCCCCCTTGGAAGGGTCAATCCCCATGCCCAGAGACTCTTGGAAGAGCTCGGTATCTGGAGTGAAAAATACTACTCCAAAGGGATCCATGAGATCCTCCACACGGAATTTGATCTTGTTGTAACCGTCTGCGACGGTGCCCGGGAGAGTTGCCCCACCTTCCCCAGGCCTGTCAAACGGCTCCATATCCCCTTCCCCGACCCCGACGGAAAGGAGTATGGGGCTTTCAAAGAGGTAGCCCAGAGGATGAGGGAGAGACTCCTCCCTGCCATTGTCGAGGCCCTCGACTCTCAGTGACAGACTTGGTAGCCTTGGATGAAGCACTCCTCCCTCACCTCCAATCTCCTCACAGGTTCCCTTTTCAGAGGGAGGAACTCTATGCTCCGATCCTGAACTCTCGGAGCCGTTGTGGGGAAGAGCTCCATCTTCACTTTGGTCGCCTCTCCCTCTCTCTCTAGAGAGTTGCCCCGACAATCCTCTCCATTCCCTTTGATCTTATTGATGAGGGAGAGATCTCCCAGCTGTCCTATGGAGATGGTGAGGAAGCCGCCATCCCTGGTTGGAAGGAATGTCTGGGAGAGCTGGAGGGCCCTCTTGAGGGCAAGGGAGCTACTGAGCACATGGACTTGGTACCCCTCCAATCCTCCGAGGTAGAGGGTATCACCTTCCATTCTGAGGGTGGCCCTTGGGGTGTGGGTTGCGGGGCCGTCTATCTGGGCATCTATGAGGTTTCCAGAGCTGTCCAACTTCATGATCCCTATAGAGTTGGGGGTCAGATAGTTTCCGTCACTGAAGGCGACATAGAGGAAACCATCTTTAAAGGCTATCCCTCCCCCCTTTGTGGTGATAAAGTTGTATATGAAGTTTCCATCGACCCGATTGTAGTTTCTGGACCAGAGAATATGGCCGTCGCCATCCATTTTGACGACGAGGATTGAGTGGCCTCCCTTACCGATGGTATGGTTGTTGAAACCTGTGATATAGAGGGTTCCCTCTTCCCCCTCCACTCCGGAGATGAAGTGCCAAGCCGATGTATCTGGGGCGTAGTGGAAATAGAAGTTCGATCCGTTAAATGTCTTGGCCCAGCGGACAGCGCCGTCGGGGGAGAGTCTCATGGCGAAGGCTGTGTGGGGATAGATCTCTCTCCCTTCCCCATCTCTAGAGAGGGCTTGAACCCCTCCAATGGCCACAATATCCCCTCCTCTCAAAGGAATGAGGGACTCGATGGTGAAGTAGCCGCTCCTCCCCATCCCCTTCCCCCTCTCGCTTGCCGGCATAGAGTACTCTCGGGCCCAGTATATCTCTCCCCTCCCGTTGAAGGAGACAATGGCGGAACGGATATAGGAGCCCGATCCTGTGGGGTAGGTCGGCGTCACTCCGTAGTATCTCCCCTCTCCTTTGTAGATGGAGATCCACTCATTGCTGTCGTAGATCTTCTCTTCCCTTCCATCGAAGAGGGCCCACCCCCAGACCAGGTCTCCTCTGGAGTCCAGCTTGCCTATAAAGCCGTCCCGTCCCCTATGGGAGGAGTTGGTGAGATCTTGGGTCACAGCCCCTCCAACGATATATCCCGTTGAGGTCTCCTCCCCTGCCACCATCATGATCTGGGGATGGAGGGAGGAGGTGGCGGGAGCGGCTACTTCAACCTCCTTGGTAAAGGCTCTGTCGAGGTAGAAACAGCCTCCACTCAGGGAGCTCTCGGGGCCTGTCGATGGGGAGGAGCTGGAACTGGTTCCGACAGAGCTCTCCGATGTTTCGGTGGAGGAGGAGGTGGAGGAAGGTGAGTTCTGGTACCCTCCTCCGTTCTGGCTACAGGAGGGACCATCATATTTAAAGGAGATCAGGTAATCTCGGCTCCCCTCCTCGGTTCCAGGGAGGGGGACAGCCGTCCCTTGGGGTGACCTGATGGAGTTGAGTTCCAGTTCCCAGAGGGGATCGGCTATCCCGTCACAATCCAGATCGAGATAGACAAAGTCTCCCCGACTGGTGGCTCCCGAGAGTTTATAGGGGAGGAATTGGTCTGCGAGGGGGAGATAGAGCCAGGAAAATTGGGGTTGGGGGTCCTGGGGATAGTTGATGTAGATGAAGAACCCTGCTATTTTGTCGCTATCCAGGTCTTGGGGGACCTGGGTCAGGGGTTGCCAACCAAAGGGGTCCTCTGGGGAGGGAGCTCTGCCCAGGAGACGGTAGATCCCCTGGCTCTCCAGATCGACATAGATCCAGTCGTTCCGCTGGAGGATCCCGTCGTGGTTAAAATCGTACTGGTAGAAGGCTCCATTAATCTTGAATTCCCGGGAAGCTAGATAGCTGTAGAGACAGTTGAGATAGTCCCGATCCATGGAACAGGCAGAGAGGGAGAGAAGGGTAGAGAGGAAGAGGGAGAGTTTTCTCATCATCTTTTTCACGCACCGATACCGAACCGATTTACGGAGGCTCCCTTTCAGCCAGAGGGAGAGGAATTTCCCCCAGCGGTTGGGAGGGGTGCGCTACTTTCCTCCTTTCTTGGGATTGGTGCATCGGGGTTGAGATATTTCCCCATTCAGGCGGGGGTTTTGGCTTGAGAAGGTGATACCAACTCTGGCGAAGAGCGATCCCCCGACCTTTCTATCGCCCATCCTCCTCTAGCCGAGGTCGAGGGTTTCAGGGCGAAGTTCGGTAGGTCCAATGGAGAACTCACAGCTCTCTCGGCTCCCGGAGGAATAGTCGGCCACCAAGAGTTCCAGTCGCTCTCCCCACTCCCTCTGGTTGGAAGCGGGTGGGGACCAGACTCTCTCCCGGTACTCTCTCCTTGTCAGGGAGTTTGTGGAAGAGCTCTATCTCTATGATAGGATTCTTGTCCCCAATTGTCAAGTGGGCCTCCCCAGCCCTTCATCCATCAGACCTGGAAGGGACCTCCATCCCTCTACATTCCTCGCCTCAAGGGCGGAGCTCTCCTGGATAGCTGGTCTCCCGTTAAAATTTTTTCAGCGTGCGGATACCCCTGACTTCAGGCATGGGGGGAACACGCCTATTTCCTTGGAAAGGAACGGACTCCATGGAGAGTTGAAATCCCTCTATGCTGGCCGATAGGGGTGCGTCAACACCCTGAGGGATTAAAGTTAGTCTCCTAACCCGCCTCCAACCCTCCGCCTTCAGGCGGGAAGGATTGACTGTCACTCCCCCCTCAGGAGGGCCTTCAAGACCCTCTCCTTTGCCCCTTTTCCCCTACAGAACTCTTTGCAGAATTCAACGATCTTTCCGTGGAAGCGGCCGTAGATTTGGGCTAGGGGGAGGGGTTTTCCGTAGAGCTGGTAGATCTGGGGAAGGTTCTCTATGAGGGAATCTCCGAGGAAGCTCTGGAGCTCGTCATAGCTCTCAAATTGGTAGCCGAAGAATGAGAGGAGGCGGGCTGTGTAGCTATCTACGACGAGGAATTCCTTATAACAGGCGTAGTTGAGGATTGTATCGGCTGTCTCGGGCCCTATCCCCTTCTGTTCCAGGAGCCAACGGCGGGAGACCTTGGAGCGGAAGAGTTGGAAGTTCCCATACTCCTCTCCTATTCTCCGGCTCAAGGTGATGATCCTGTGGGATTTGGTCCTGTAGAAGCCTGCAGGTTTGATCAGTTCTTCCAGACTCCTCTGGTCCATGGAGGCGACTCCTTCCAGGGTGATAGTTCCTCCGAGGAAAGAGCGGAGCCTCTCCAGCCCTACCTGGACCCGTTCCCACCTGCTGTTCTGGGTTAAAATGGCCCCGACGACGACCTCAAATGTTCCGCTGTTCTTCCACCAGTAGGGATCCTCTTCCTCTTTGATATAACCCAACTCCTTGAGCCTCTTGAGGAGCTCGAAACCGCTGATAATTTCCACTCTTCCTCCTACTCTTCTATGTAGGCCCTCTGGACGATCTGATAGGGAGTGCGGTCGTAGGCTTTGATCTTGAAGGCCTCTCTGCAGACCCCATCCTCCATCTGGAAGATAACCATCTGGAGAATGGCTCTGCACCGGTCCGGAATGTCGAAGTGGCCGGGGAGGCCTGTGAGAAACCGTTGAATAGGGACATCCTCTTTCATGCCGATCACATTGTCTCGGCATCCGGTTAGTCCGATGTCTGTCAGGTATCCGGCCCCCCCGACAATTGTGAGGTCATCTGTTCCGATATGGGTGTGGGTTCCGACCAGGGCTGTAATACTCTCCCGGAGCATGAGGAAGAGGGCCCTCTTCTCGCTGGTCGCCTCTGCGTGGAAATCTATGAAGATGTTGGAGATCCCCTCTCCCCGGAGCTTCTGGACAATCTCCCTCCCCCTGATGAAGGGGTTCTCCACCGGAGGCATGCCGTACTGTCCCATAAGATTGATGACGGCCAATCTTCCATCTAGCAGGGCGTACCCCCTCCCCGGAACTCCGTCGGGATAGTTGAAGGGACGGAGAATGGGGAGATCGCTCTCCAAGAGTGGAATGATCTCCCTCTTGTCCCAGGTGTGGTTACCTCCGGTCAGAAGATCTATTCCGGCGTTGAGGAGCTCGTTGGCGTTTTTAGGCGTCAATCCGAAGCCGTGGCTTGCATTTTCATAGTTGGCAATAACATAGTCGAGCTCCAGCTCCTTCCTGATTGTGGGGAGGTGGTATTTGACCATCTTCCTCCCCGGTTTCCCCACAATATCTCCGATAAACCCAATTCTCATATCCAATTTCGCCCCTTTCCCCATCTCCGAAGGAGGGGGAGGGAGCTACTTCCTCCTTTCACCTTCTCTCCGCTTGGCCAGATGGTCTGTAGATGGGGGCCGTTGGTGGCTCCCTCTACCCGTACAGGGTGGATCCCTCTCTTATCCCTCTCTCAAGCTCTTTCTCAGGTAGTCCATAATGGCCTCCTTTATCTCCTCCTCATCTTTGCTCCGGGCTTTGAGGAGTTTCCGTTCCCCATCTCTCAACTGGATGGAGATATTCTGATTGTAGTTGGTGATGGCCCGTATTCCCCTTTTTCGGGCCAAAACCTTTATCGCAACGAGATCGAGGAAGTTACGGGTCGGCCTATCTATCTTTCCGAAGCGATCCTCTATCTCCTCCTCTATCTCTCCCACCTCCTCCAACTCCCGTACCTGGGCTAAGCGACGGTAGAGTTCCAGCTTGAGCCGATCCTCCTTGACCAGCTCCGGAGAGATATAGGCGTTGAGGGTCAACTTGATCTCGACGGGGCTCTCCTCTCCTATCTCCTCTCCCCTCATCTGGGCAATACTCTCCTCCAACATCTTCAGATAGAGGGTGTAGCCGACCCCTCTGATATGGCCGCTCTGCTGGGCTCCCACAATATTTCCTCCGCCCCGAATCTCAAGGTCATGGCGGGCCAGGGCGGCGCCGCTCCCCAGGAAGGAGTTGCTCTCCAGGGCGAGGAGCCTTTTTTGGGCCTCCTCTGTAATGGAGTGCCGATCGTTGACAAGGAGGTAGCAGTACCCCTCTTTGCCTCCCCGTCCCACCCGCCCCCTCAACTGGTGGAGATCCGCTATCCCAAAGCGGTCGGCCCCTTCTACGATGATTGTATTGGCGTTGGGAAGGTGGAGTCCACTCTCCACAATGGAGGTAGAGAGGAGGATTGAGTAGTCGCCGGCCGCAAATCTGAGGAGCTCCCGCTCGGCGGTGGCAGTCGGAACTTTGGAGTGGAGGACGAGGATGGAGGAGTTGGGAAGGAGTTCCTGGAGCTCTTCCCTCTTCTCCTCAATTCCGGCAATGGAGTTGTAGATGTAGAGAAGCTGTCCCCCCCGCCTGAACTCCCGCATAGCCGCCTCCTTGATGAGGGGTGGGGAGTACTCCCGAAGGTAGGTACGGACCTCCCGACGGATGGGGGGAGGAGTTCTCAGCTCTACCAACTCTTTGAGTCCCTTAAGGGCCATGTCGAGGCTCCGAGGAATGGGAGTAGCACTCATGGAGAGGATATGGAGGTTGGAGGTGAGCTCTTTGAGGCGCTCCTTCTGCTTCACTCCAAATTTATGTTCCTCGTCGATGACGACCAGTCCCAGACGGGAGAAGGGGGCTTCCAGAAGGAGATGGGTTCCCACAACTACCTGGATCTCTCCCCTCTCCAATCTTCCAAAGATCTCCCGTCTCCCCTTGGCCGAGAGGAAGCGATCGACCCGGGCCACTTCTATTCCCAGAGGGGCGAGCCGCTCCTTGAGGGTGCGGTAGTGCTGGTTGGCCAGGAGAGTTGTCGGGACCACCAGAGCCCCCTGGTAGCCGCTCTCGACAGTTGCAACCATTCCATTCATGGCTACCTCTGTCTTTCCAAATCCTACATCTCCGCTGAGGAGCATATCCATCGGTCTCCCCGAGGCGAGATGGGCCAGGAGTTTCTCGACGGCTCTCCTCTGGTCGGAGGTGTAGTCGAACCCCGCTCCTTTCTGGAATTTCCTCAAGGTTTCAGGATCGGCAGTGAGTTTTGGAGCCTCCATGAGGGCCCTTTTGGCCCCGCTCTTGACAATGGACTCGGCTATTTCGAGAAGCCTCTTCCGAGCCCTCTCCTTCACCGCTTTGAAGGAACCCCCTCCCAATTTATCCAGTTGGGGAGGGGAGCCCTCCGGAGCTGTATAGCGGCTGATGAGGTCGAGGTTCTCCACGGGGACCAGGAGTTTATCCCCCCCTCGGTAGAGTATGGAGACAAAATCCCTTGTGGCTCCCAGAATGGAGATCTGCTGGATCCCCTGGAACCTCCCTATCCCGTGGGTTTCATGGACAATGTAGTCTCCCACCTTCAGGTCGTCCAAAATGATTTTGGGGAGCCTCCTCCTCTTCTCCCTCCTGTTGAGGGAGATAATCACCTCGTCGGGACCTTCCAGGGAGAGGGTGGAGTCACTGGTGAGGAGGTGGATCCCATCCAGATCGGCGAGGGAGCTCCTCCCCACAAGTTGGGGGGAGCGGGCGACGACAGTGATCTTCTTCTTTCCCCTCCTGTGGGAGAGGTAGCGGTTCAGGTCGAGGACTTCGATTTTCCGCCACCTTTTGGGTTCGGGAAGTGTCGGGAGGTTGAAGCTCTCTTGGTCGATGAGATGGGAGTACTCCCTGTAGTGTTCTTCAATGGGAAGGGGGTGGGAGAGGAGGGCCCTCTTGCCGTGGAGGAGATTGACTCTCTCGGGAAGGTACCAGAAGGCCAGGGAGAGGCGGTCCTTGAGAAAGGGGTCGGCGGGGCTCCTCTCAATGGCCCTGTCAACCTGCTCTGCCTCCTCTCCCAGATGGTAGAGGGCCGGCATGAAAATAGCCTCCTCCAGCTCCTCTCCTTGACTCCGTTGGGTCATGGGGTCGAACTCTCTGATGGTCTCGACCAGTCCTCCATCAAGGGTGATGCGGAGAGGCCTCTCCCTGTTGGGAGGGAAGAGGTCGATAATTCCTGGACGGAAGCCCATCTCCCCGACTTCGCTCACCATGTCGACAGGGGTATAACCCCACTGGAGGAGTTTTTCCCTGAAGGTTTTGGGATCCAACTCATCTCCAAATTCGATTTTCTCTAGGGGGAGATATTTGGGAGCGGGTAGGGGGTTGGCTATAGTGCGGAATGGGGCGATGAGAAGTGGAGATGGGGAGGAGGTGTAGTAGCGGAAGAGTGTTCCGTTGAGCCTGTCCAGCTCTCCCTTGAAGCTCCGGAGATCGTCGAGATAGACTGCCCTGAAGTCGGGGAGGAGGAGAAAGTCTCTCTGGAGGAGCTGGGCGGCCGCCGCCACCTCCTCTCCCTCCCTCTCATCTTCGACGACGATGATCTCCGGAGCCCCATTCTCCAAGAGATACTCATAGAACCGAGGACCCATATCTCCTGAAAAACTCCTGGACAACTCTGAAACCTCCATAGACCAGATAGTTCCTGTGGGGGTCGAGCTCCCCCACCTCTCCGTAGGGGAGTCCCACCCTCTCGATAGCCCTTTCCAGGGCCTTCCGCTCTGCAATTCTCCCATCTTCCACAGGGAGTATTTCGACCCTCTCCACTTTGGGGGCGAGGATGGAGAGGATCTCCCCATACTCCTTGTCCCTGTAGCTGTTGTAGATCAGGATGAGGTTGGATGGAAGGGTGGGGAAGAGGGCCCGGGCCGAGAGGGGGTTGTGGCCTACATCGATGAGGATATTCCCCCTCCTCTCCATCCGCCCTGGCAGTCGGTAGGCCAGGGCTTTTCTGGGATCTATGGGGATCCCTAACTCCCTCCCAGCTTCAAGGGCGAGGGCCAGGTTGTCCGCAAAGAGAGGGGGGAGACCCTCCTCCCTTACCAGTGGAGCCACCTCTTCCACCCTCTCCCCCTCTAGAAAGGTGACGGGATAGGAGCGGGCGATCCTCTCCACCTCTCTATGGACCTGTATCCCCACTATCCCCCGTCTCTGGATGGCGTTGAGTTTTGTTGTGGCGATCTCCTCAATACTCTCCCCGAGAAACTCTTGGTGGTCTCTGTCTATCGTTGTGATGAGGGTGAGGGTTGTGGGGAAGACCGCTGTTGCATCGAACTCCCCTCCTAATCCCGCTTCGATGACGGCTATCTCCACCTCCTGGAAGAGGACCATGGCCAGGAGGGTTGTATATTCAAAGTAGGTGAGCTCTTCGGCCATGGGGGGAGGGAGGAGTCCCATGAGCTCCCGATGGGCGGCTTCCAATCTCCTCTCATCTACCTCTCTGCCGTCGATCCAGATCCTCTCATTGAAGCTGAAGATGTGGGGGGAGGTGTAGTGGCCCACCAGGAGGCCCTCCTCCCTCAATCCTCCAGCCAGAAAGCGGCCTGTGGACCCTTTCCCATTTGTCCCGACAATGTGGACCAAAGGGGGGAGGGAGAGTCTCCCCTCTACAACTCTGTAGGCCCGTCTCATGCGCTCTGGATCAAATTTTTTGTAGTAGAGGGGTTTGGAGGAGAGGAATTGGTGGAGGCTCAAGTGGCCCCCATACGGGCGAGGCGGGATATGAAGCGGTCGATGGCTTTGGCGGCACTCCTTTTGATGGCGACGAAACGGAGGGAGTCGGTAATGACGGAGTTGGGTTCGATGGGGAAATCGTAGAAGCCCTCCGTTATAATCTCCCTCTTCTCCCCTCCCCTCTCAAAGATGAACTGGAGCTGGGTCTTGGCCCGATAGTAGATGACATAGCCGTCATAGTCGTACTCCAGAGGGGTAAAGGTAATCTGTCTGATCCGTACCTCGATGGAGCTCGATGCGTTCTCTCGGCTCCCCGCTACTCTGCTCCCGAACCGCTGGAGAATGGCGGCATTGACAGCATCTTTGATAAGAACGCTATTCTGGGGGTCTCGGAGATAGACCTTCACCTGGGTATAGACACGGGGGCCGAGGAGGTCGGTTGTATAGCTCCTCATAGGTTTGTACCCGCACCCGACCGCTCCCAACAGAACCAGAAGAATCGCTAAGAGCCGCACGGCTACTCCTTGATGACAAGATTGACCACCCGCTCCGGAACGACGATCTCCTTGATGATCTCCTTGCCGTCAAGCCATTTGGCTACCGCCTCCCTGGCCGTAGAGAGGATCTCCTCTTTGGAGGCATCTCTGGGAAGCTGAATTTCGGCCCGCCTCTTTCCGTTGACCATGACGGCCATCTTTATCTGATCGGTCTCCAGAGCACTTTGATCTACCTCAATAATACCAAAATTCTTGCGTCCGAAGAGCCGATCGGCGATCTCCCAGCTCACATGGGGGATCAAGGGTTCGAGGATGTTGGTCAGGATCCAGTACCCCTCGGCCCAGACCAACTCGTTCTCCTGGGCGTTGAGGGCGTTGAGGGCCTCCATGGCGGCGGCAATAAGGGTATTGAAGGCGAAGGTCTCCTCATAGACCTCTCTGGATTTGACCAGGGCCTGATAGACCTTTCTCCGGGCAGTCCGCTCTTCGGGGGTGAGCCCTTCCAGTTGGGGGAGCTCCTGGATCGGGACCGCCTTGGAGGAGCGCTCATAGAACCGCTTGATGAAGCGAAAGGCCCCCTCCACACCGCTCTCACTCCAGATCAACTCTTTGGTGGGGGGAGCGGCGAAGAGAATGAAGAGCCGAGCTGTATCGGCCCCATACTTATCGATAATCTCCTGGGGTTTGACCACATTCCCCTTATTCTTGCTCATCTTGGCCCCATCTTTGAGGACCATCCCCTGGGTCAGGAGCCGCTGGAAGGGCTCATCAAGATCGATGTAACCCAGATCTTTGAGAACCTTGGTGAAGAAGCGGGAGTAGAGGAGGTGGAGGACGGCGTGTTCGATCCCGCCGATATATTGATCGACAGGGAGCCAGTAGTCCACATCCTCCTTGCGGAAGGGGAGCTCCTCCCAGAATTGAGGGGGGGTGGCGTAGCGGAGAAAGTACCAGCTGGACTCGACGAAGGTGTCCAGGGTGTCGGTCTCCCGCTGGGCCTCTCCTCCACACTGGGGGCAGGTTGTCTGTTTCCATGTGGGGTGGTGTTCCAGGGGGTTACCCTCCCCCGTAATCTGGACATCGTCGGGAAGGGTAACGGGAAGGTTCTCCCTCTTTTCGGGAACGACCCCACATTTGGGGCAGTGGATGAGGGGGATCGGAGTCCCCCAGTAGCGCTGGCGGCTTACCCCCCAATCCTTGAGTTTGTAGTTGATAGCCCTCTTGCCCAGCCCCTTTTCCTCAAAGTAGTCGATGATCTTCTCCTTGGCCTCCCGGCTCTCCAGACCGCTAAACTCTCCGCTGTCAAAGAGAATTCCTGGCTCGGTGTAGGCCTTGGAGGTATCGAGCTCCCCTTCGGGGGGGCGGATCACATATTTAATGGGCAGGCCAAACCGCTTGGCGAAGTCGAAGTCCCGCTCATCGTGGGCGGGGACGGCCATGACCGCTCCGCTCCCATACTCTGCTAGAACGAAGTTGGCCACCCAGATGGGGATCTTTTCTCCTGTGAGGGGGTGGATGGCGTGGATCCCCAGGAAGACCCCATCCTTTTGGGCTTGCATCCGCTCCCGTACAGGGGTGTTACAAAGGGATCGTACCTTGGCGGCGTCGGCCTCGTCGAGGATCCCAGCCTCCAAAACCTTGGCGACAATGGGGTGCTCTGGAGCCAGGGCGGCATAGGTGACGCCATAAATCGTGTCGGGACGGGTGGTGAAGACCTCGAAGCCCTCAATATCAAGCTTCTCCCGACTCTCGGAATCGAGGGGGAGTTGGAAGCTGAGCCCCTCACTCCTCCCGATCCAGTTGCGTTGCATTGTGATAACCTGTTTGGGCCACCCTTCCTCCAGCTTCTCCAGATCGTCCAGGAGCCGTTGGGCGTAGTCGGTGATCTTGAGGAAGTACTGGTCCATCTCCTTGAGGACCACTTCGCTATCACACCGCCAACATCGCCCCTCCACCACCTGTTCGTTGGCCAAAACGGTCTGATCCTTGGGACACCAGTTGACCGTCCCCTTCTTGCGGTAGAGGAGGCCTCGCTCCCACATGTCGATGATGAAGGCCTGCTCATGTTTGGTATAGACGGGATCGCAGGTAGCAAATTCCCGCTCCTTGGAGAAGCTGAAGCCAAGGCTCTTGAGCTCTCGGCGCATCTGATCGATATTGGCGTAGGTCCACTCCTTGGGGTGAATCCCCCGCTTGATGGCGGCGTTCTCCGCAGGCATACCGAAGGCGTCCCAACCAATGGGGTGGAGGACATTGAACCCCATCTTCCGCCAATAGCGGGCGAGAGCGTCTCCAATGGCGTAGTTGCGCACATGGCCCATATGGATCTGGCCGCTGGGGTAGGGGAACATACTCAGGATATACTTCTTGGGAGCACTGTGATCGGTGGACGGCTCGAAGGCCCCCTCTTCCTCCCACCGCTCCTGCCAATACTTTTCAATCTCTTTTGGGGTGTAGTCCATCTCTACTCTCCTCTGAGTGCTATCTCTTCCACTCTTTTTGCTATATACCAGATCAGCCCTGCCACTATGAGGAGTAGGGTGACTCCAGCGATCTCTATGAGCATTTGATCTCTCCTTCCAGCTCTTCCATCTTCTTTGTAAGGGCTGAGAGGGCAAAGAGAAGACGGACAAGAATGGTGAGGCCCACTGTAGCTATAACCAGGGAGTGGGGAGGAACCTTTTGGATAATAATCTGATAGATATTGGCGACAATCCCTGTCGCCACGGCCAGACTCAAAAGTACTAGGGCCCTAAAATATTCTCGAAGGTTGGCCAACCTCTCCCGAATCCGCTCACTGCACACCTAGACCACTCCCTGTTCGTACATGGCTCGCATCCGCTCTTTCTCCTGCTCCCGTTTCCTCTTCTCAGCCAGTTTCTTCCGATATTCGGCCAGATCGAATCCGAGGAGTCTGAGCATAGGTGCCGCGATGAAGATGGAGCTGTAGGTCCCGACGATAATTCCGACGAGAAGGGTGAAACTGAACCCTCTGATAATCTCTCCTCCGAAGAGGTAGAGGGTGAAGACCACGAAGAAGGTGGTCAGAGAGGTTAGGGTTGTTCGGGAGAGGGTTTTGGTGATAGAGTCGTTGATGACCTGGTTCAAATCGTTGAGTTTGAGATTTTCGACAATTCCCTCCCTAATTCTGTCGAAGACGATGATGGTATCGTTGAGGGAGTAACCCAGGAGGGTCAGGATAGCCGCCAAGATGTCGAGATTGACCGGAATGTTGAAGAGGCTGATGGCCCCCATGGCGATGGAGGCGTCATGGACCAGGGCTAGAACACTGGCCAGGGCGAAGCGCCACTCAAAGCGGAAGCTGACATAGAGGAGAATAGCTACCAGAGCGATAATTGTCGCTTTGATCCCCTTCTCCCTCAATTCTCCTCCCACTTTGGGACCTACCATATCGACCCGCCGTACCTCGAAATTTCCTGTCCCTTTGAGGACTTGGCGGACCTCATCTCCAATATCTTTCCCGAGGTTTTTGGTTGAGGTTTTGAGCCGAATGATGATCTCCTGGTCACTTCCAAAATAGGTGACACTGGCCTCTTTGAAGAGTTCACTCTTTTTCAGAGCCTTTCGGATGGTGGCGATGTCAACCGGCTTATCGTAGCGGACCTGGACAATTGTCCCTCCGGCAAAGTCGATACCGAAATTGAGCCCCTTGAGTGCCAAGAGTGCCCAGGAACCCAGGACCAGGAGGGCGGAGATCGCCATGAAGAGCTTGGCTTTCCCCATGAAATCGTAGGTTCTATCTGTCTTGAAAAACTCCATATCAGACCTTTATCCCAAACCATTTGGAGAGATTACGATCCCGCTCGATGCGGGGAATGAGGGCGTCGTAGATCCCGTGGGTTCCGACGATGGCTGTGAGCATCGAAGCGAGGATCCCGATACTGATTGTCAAGGCAAACCCTTTGATAGGCCCCGTTCCGTAGGCGTAGAGAACGACGGCGGCGATGAGGGTTGTGATATTGGCGTCCAGAATGGCGCTCATGGCGTTTTTGTACCCCTGTTCGATGGCCTTGCGGATGGAGACCCCCTGGCGGAGGAGCTCCCTAATCCGCTCGTTGATAATCACATTGGCATCGACGGCCATACCGACTGTGAGGACGATCCCAGCCATTCCGGGAAGGGTGAGGGTCGCCCCGAAGAGGGCCATGATCCCGATGATGAGGAAGAGGTTGGCCACCAGGGCTACATCGGCGATAACTCCGGCGATACCGTAATAGATGGCCATGAAGAGGACGACGAGGATGAAGCCGCTCACCAAGGCGATGAAGCTGGAGCGGATGCTATCGGCTCCGAGGCTCGGCCCTACACTCCGTTTCTCCTCCATGTAGACGGGGGCCAGGAGGGCACCGCTCCGGAGGGCAATAGCCACATCGTGGGCCTCTTCCACTGTAAATCCGCCGCTAATCTGACCGCTCCCTCCGCCAATCCGCTCCCGAATGACCGGTGCCGAGTAGATCAGATTGTCGAGGACCACCGCCAGCCGTTTCCCCACATTTTTGGCTGTGAAATCCCCGAAGATTCGGGCCCCCTCGCTGTTGAGGGTAAAGTTGATGACCGGCTGGTTATTCTGATCGAAGGCGACCCGGGCATCGGTGACCATGGAGCCGTCGAGAATGGGGATCTCCTTGAGGAGATACTTTCTCCCGTGGCGGTCCTTGAGGATCACATCGCCGTACTGGGCCGCCTCTTCGGGGGTCATCTGGTTGACCCGAGCCTGACGGTCCTCATCGACAGCCATAAGTTGGAGATGGGCCGCCTTGGCTATCAATTTTCGGACCCGTTGCTCCTCTTCAGGTGTCTTGATACCCGGAAGCTCCACCAGGATCTTATCTTTCCCCTGTTTAGCTACCGTCGGTTCGGCCAGCCCGTACTGGTCCAATCTGTTTCTGATGGTATCAACGGCCTGTTTGATGGCGTACTCTTTGACAGACTCGATCTCCTGGGGTGAGAGGGTGACGGTGTACTGCTCCCCCTCCCTCTGGACGATGAGCCCCTTGTCTTTGGCCAGGAACTCGTCGATTTTGGGAGCATCGTCCGGATCGAGGAGTTTGAAGGTGATCTTTCTCCCTTGGACCCGGAGCTCGTCGATGAGAATATCATTATCCTCGGCGAAATATTTGATACTGGAGGCGACAGATTTGATCTTGGATTCGATCGCCTTTTCGGTATCGACTCCGAGGAGCATATGGAGCCCCCCTTGGAGATCGAGGCCCAGTGTGATTTTGGGTCCCTCTTTGAGCCCCAGAAGGGAGGGGAGACTGAGGGCGACCCCTGCTACGAAGACCAGGAGAAAGATAATAAAGCGGTAGTTGAGCCAGCGACCCATTGTCTAACTTTCAAGCTTTTTGGCGATGAAGTTTTTGTCCAGTTTGACCTCTGTTGTCTCATTGATCTTGGCCTTGATATAGTTCTCCTCATTTTTGACCACTTCGGCTATAATACCTCCAGATGTGACAATCTTGTCGCCCTTTTTGAGCCCCTCCACCATCTCTTTGTGTTTTTTCTGCTGTTGCTGTTGGGGGCGGATGATGAGGAAGTAGAAGATCACGAAGATGATGATCATCGGAATAAAGGATCCGAGAATGCTCGCTGTACCTTGTTGTTCCATGGTAGGTCCTTTGGTCGGAAAATTTGGGAGATATTTTAACATCAAAATACTAATAGGAGTCTTTGGAGCCCCACTCCTCCTCTCGGCACCTATCTACCTGATCCATTTTGGAATAGATTCTCCTCTCCTCAACTCCCTCCTCCTTATGGGGGCCCTCACCCTCTTTTTGAGGCTCTCCCCCTCCGAGGCCTTCTGGAGCGGTTTCTTGGTCGGCCTCCTCTGGTTCTACTGGATCGCCTTGAGCTTCCGCTATTACAATCTGACCCCTCTGATCCCTCTGGTCCTCCTCTTCATAGGGAGTGTTTACGGCTTCCTCTTCTGGGTTGGGTATAAAATTGCCTCCCTCCTCCCCTCTCCTTGGGGTTCTTTGGGGGGGAAGGTGGCCTTCTGGCTCCTCATCGGTCAGATCCACCCCTTCGGCTTCAACTGGTTCCGTCCGGAGATGCTCCTGGCCCAGAGTCTCTTTGGGGTGACTGAACTCCACTTGGCCCTTCTCCTGGTGGCGGCTGGTGCCCTCACTCTCCCCAGGTGGTGGAAGGCCCTGGCTCTGACGGCTCTCCTGGCCCTCCAGTGGGAGGAGGTCTCCCCTCCCCCCCTCGCCCCCCTCAAAATCAAGCTGGTCACAACCCACCTCCCCCAGGATAGGAAGTGGCTCCCCTCCCAGCGGCCGAAGATCATAGAGTCCAATCTCCAAGCGATAGAGGAGGCCATAGAGGGAGGATACGATCTGGTCGTCCTCCCCGAGAGCGCCTTCCCCCTCTTCCTCAACGAAGACCTCGACCTCCTGGAACGGCTCCAGAGGCTGAGTTCCAACATAGCCATTGTGACAGGGGCCCTCTACCATCGGGAGGGGAGGTACTACAATTCCACCTATCTCTTTGACAAGGGGCGGGTCCAGATTTTCAACAAGGTAATCCTCGTCCCCTTTGGCGAGGAGATCCCGCTTCCTCAACCGCTTGCCCGGTGGATCAACGACCTCTTTTTTGGAGGGAGCAGTGATTATACCCCTGCTGTCGCTCCGGCAACCTATCGGATCGGGGGGTCCTCCTTTACCAACGCCATCTGCTATGAGGCGACACACCCTCTCATCTACTCCACAGAGACCCCCTACATCATCGCCTTGAGTAACAACGCCTGGTTTCTCCCCTCTATCGAACCGACCCTTCAGAATATGCTCATCCGATATTATGCTACAATCTACCACAAAGTGGTCTATCATGCGACCAATATGGCCCAGACAGCTATCATACGGTAAGGAGGGAGAATGGTTGCCACCGCCGTTACCGATCTGATCGGCGGAACCCCTCTTGTCCAGATCGACGAGGGGATCTTCGGGAAGTGTGAATTCCTCAATCCAGGGGGGAGTATCAAGGATCGGATCGCTCTCAACATGGTTCGGGAGGCCCTGGAAAGGGGGGAGATCTCCAGGGAGACCCCTCTGGTGGAGGCGACGAGTGGCAATACAGGGATCGGATTGGCTATGGTGGCGGCCAGTCTGGGCATGGAGGTTGTCCTCGTTATGCCGGAGTCTATGAGTCTTGAGCGGCGGAAGCTCCTCAAATTTCTCGGGGCTCGACTGATCCTCACCCCTGCCGAAGAGGGGATGGAGGGGGCGGTCCGAAAGGCTGAAGAGCTCCGGAGGGAGGGGTACTTTATGCTGGACCAGTTCAGAAACAGGGCCAACCCCGAGGCCCACAGGGCGACGGCCCAAGAGATTGTGGAGGCCGTTCCCGATCTGGAGATCTTCGTGGCCGGTGTCGGAACGGGGGGAACCATTACAGGCGTAGGGAAGTTTCTCAAGCCTAGAGGGGTGAGGATTTTCGCCGTAGAACCTGCCCGGAGCCCCGTTTTGAGTGGAGGTGCTCCGGGACCCCATGGAATTCAGGGGATCGGAGCCGGCTTTGTCCCCCCTCTCCTCGATACAACCCTCTTCCAGGAGGTGATCCCCATCGATGATGGGGAGGCTCTGGCCACAGCCCGCCAACTCGGTCGGGAGAAGGGGCTCCTGGTCGGTATCAGTAGTGGAGCCAATGTGGCCGCCGCCCGCCGGTTGGCGGAGCGGTATCCGGGGAGGAAGATTGTAACCGTTCTCCCGGATGGAGTGGAGCGCTACCTCTCGACGGAGCTGGTAGAGTGAAATTTTTCGAGACAATCAGGGTGGAAGAGGGGAGGGCCCTCCATCTCCATTACCACAATGCCCGGCTCAACAGGACCATTGCCGACCACTTCGGGAGGGGAGGTGAAATCGATCTGGCCCACTATCTCTCCCCTCCAAAAAGGGGGATTTTTCGGTGTAGGGTGGTCTATTCCCAAGAAATAGAGGAGATCGGTTACTCCCCCTATACTCCCAGAACCATCAACTCCCTTACCCTGGTGGAGAGTACTGTCCAGTACCGGTATAAATATCTGGATCGGCGGGAGTTGGAGAGGGTGGCCGAGGAGGGGCGGAAGAGGGGAGCCGATGGGGTGATCATTGTCCAGAATGGCCTCCTGACCGACTGCTCCATCGCCAATATCGCCCTCTTCGATGGAACGGAGTGGAGGACTCCGGCTACCCCCCTCCTTCCGGGAACGACCCGGGCTAGACTCTTGGATGAGGGGGTGCTCCGCCCCGCTCCCCTTACTCCCCACGATCTTCTGAAGGCTGAGAAGATCGCCCTCCTCAATGCCATGGTCGGCTTCTACCAGCTGGATAATCCCATAATTCTCTGAAGGAGGTTTGAAATGCTCTACGATCTGCTCCAGGACAACCAGTTTGCCGCCCTTTTGCGCTCCCACAGCCTCGATATTCTCCACTATCTCTTTGAAAAGGGGGAGGAATTTGGTGTGGTGGCCGACAGAGATGCCATCTCCTTCAATCCCAAACTCCCAGATGAGATCTACCGATCCCTCCCCGAGTTTCCCCTCTTTCTCCTTGTCAATTACACATTTGAGAGCGGGAGAATCGAGAATGGCTCCCTGGTCTTCGAGGCAGGTTTCGGTCCGGAGAACTTCGGCTCTGTTGTCACCATTCCTGTCGAGTCCCTTCTCCAGATCATCGTCGATGAGACCCCTATCTTTGTCAATCTCACCGCCACCATCAAGAGGAGACCAGCCCCTAAAGATTCGATGGAGCTCTTCCTCTCCAATCCGGAAAACCGAAAATTCATGAAGAAGGGGTGAGCCCCCCTACTTCTTCAGTCTGAGGAGGAGCTCGACGATCTTGAGGAGATAGGGGTCGTGCTTCCTCTCCTTGAGGTAGCAGATATAGAATTTTCTCTTGATCTTCTCCCCCTTGATCTTGGATTCGAAGAGCCGTCCCGCCTGGACCTCATTTTCAATGGCGTACCGGGAGATAATGGAGACTGTCGGGTGCTCCTTGTCGATGGGGCTCTTGAGGACGGCGTTGACTACAGCTGTCGATGAGCTCACCTCGCTAATGACATTGAATTTCTTGCAACTCACCCCGAGCTTCTCAAAGGCCTCTGCCACCATCTTCCTCGTATGGCTCCCCTCCTCCCTACAGATCCAGTTGAAGCGGTAGAGATCCTCAGTTCTGATATATTTGGGGAGTTTGGTGTTGCTGAAGAGGACCAGTTCATCTTCCATCCACTCCCGATAGATGAGTCCCTCCTTGAAGATAGGGGACTCGATGAGCCCCAGGTCGTACTTCTTCTCCAGAACGCTATCGACGACAGTTTCGCTCAGGTCAACTCTGATCAGAATATCGTTGTTGCAGGTCTCCCGTATATCTTTGATAATTTCGGGGAGGACATAGTTTCCTATAGTGAAGGAGGCCCCGATGATGAATGTGATCTCCTTGTTGATTATTTTGAGGAGGTCCTGCTCCGCATTCTGGAGACATTTGGAGAGCCTCAAGGCTATTTTATAGACCTCTTCTCCCTCTTTGGTCAGCCGTACCCCATTTTTCTTCCGCTCTATCAGTTTGGCATCCAGCATCTCCTCCAGATGTTTAATCTGCTGGGTGACGGCTGGTTGGGAGATACCCAGTTTGGCGCTGGCCTTGGAAAAACTCTTCTCCTTGACTACCACTAAAAATGTTTCGAGCTTTGTGAAATCCTTTAACATGGTGCTACCTTTAACCTTTTCATCTATTTTCTCCCTATAATTATAACTCAATTTTATCGAAAAAGCTAAAATATAAAATCTGATTATAATTTTCCGTTGACCTCTTTTTGTTATAATTAAAACTAAAAAGCGGGTCATGGAGCAGATCCTTTATGAGCTCAACGAGGAGCAGAGAAGAGCGGTACAGACCATCGATGGCCCCCTCCTCATTCTGGCTGGAGCTGGAACGGGGAAGACCAAGACGATTACCACCCGTCTCGCCTATCTCATCGATCTTGGAGTCGATCCCGCTTCCATTCTGACCCTCACCTTCACCAACAAAGCGGCCAAAGAGATGAGGGATCGGGCCTTCGCCCTCATTGGAGACCATCTCCCCTCCCAACCTCTCCTCTGCACTTTCCATAAATTTGGGCTCCTCTTCCTGAGGCGGTATATCCACAAATTGGGACGGGACCGCAATTTCGTCATCATCGATACCGACGACAAGAAACGGATCATCAAATCCTTCAAGACAGATCTCCCCCTCTCCGTCGTCGCCACTGAGATCAGCCGCTACAAGAACTCCCTCATCTCCCCTGAGGAAGCTGTCGCCTCGGCCAAACTGGAGAATTTCAAGGAGATTTCACGGCTCTATCTCGAATATCAGAACTATCTCTCCGAGAACAATCTGGTGGATTTCGACGATCTCCTCATTCTCACCTATAGGATTTTGGAGGGCGACCCCGATATAGCCCTCTCGGTGAGTAGGGAGTACAACTTCATCATGGTCGATGAGTACCAGGATACCAACGATATACAGAACAGACTCCTCATGAAACTCTGTTCCAGCCACGACAATATCTGCGTTGTGGGTGATGATGATCAGAGTATCTACGGCTGGCGGGGGGCCAATATCAACAATATCCTCTATTTCCACGAACACTTTTCCAATGCGAAGATTATCAGGCTGGAGAAGAACTACCGATCGACCAGGAAGATTTTGGAGGCCGCCAACAGACTCATCGAACACAACCGCAATAGGTTGGGGAAACATCTGGAGGCTGTCAGGGAGGAGGGGGCCGATATTGAGGTTCTGGCCAGCAGAGATGAGCAGGAGGAGGCGGCTCGGATAGCCGAGAAGATAGGGAGACTCATAGATCGGGGAGAGGACCCTGCCAAGATCGCTGTCCTCTTTCGGATCAACGCCCTCTCCCGCTCCATTGAGGAGGCCCTCACCAAGGCCCGTATCCCCTTTCAACTGGTGGGAGCTATCCGTTTCTATGAGCGGGCGGAGATCAAAGATATTATCAGCTACCTGCGGATTATCTCCAATCCGAGGGATGAGTTCAGTCTGAAGAGGGTGATCAACCGCCCCAAACGGGGGGTGGGGAAGGTGACCTATGAGCGGCTCCACTCCCTGGCTCTCCACGAGGGGATCGGAATTATGGAGCTCCTCCTCAAACTGCCTGAGGAGGAGATTGTCAGAGTTGTCGGGAGGAAGAGTGGGAGGAGTCTCAAGGGGTTTGCCTACGCCATCGACCTCCTCCATCAGAAGAGTCTCCAAGGGGACCTGGAGAATTTTATCGATGAGTTTGAGAGGCTCATCGGTTTGAGGGAGTACTACTCCCATCTTCCCGACGGCATGGAGCGGGTCCTCAATATCGACGAGTTCTATGGGCTTTTCCGAGACCATATGAGGGAGCAGAGGGGGAGTACCTTGGAGGAGTTTCTGGCCGAGATCTCCCTCCAGAGTGACCAGGATCAGCTAGACGGGAAGCGGGTCTCCATTATGAGTGTCCACGCCAGCAAGGGGTTGGAGTTCAAGCACCTCTTCGTTATCGGTATGGAGGAGGGCTTCTTTCCGCTGACAGGCGATGGGTGCGATATTGAGGAGGAGCGGCGGCTCGGCTATGTGGCCATCACCCGAGCCATGGACCGTCTGACCCTGAGTTATGTCCGAAAGAGGTTTTACCGAGGGAGGAGGAGCAGTCTGGAGAAGAGCCGTTTCCTCGGGGAGGCGGGACTCTGCAAAGGGAGTATCAAGATAGAGAGAAAGTCCCTCTTCAAAAAGGGGGATCTTGTCAAACATAAACTCTTCGGCATAGGGAGGGTTATCGGGATCAGCAGGGCGGGTAAGGAGTTTAAGCTCTCCATCAATTTCGGCGGGACGGTCCGGGAGATTTTGGCCTCCTTTGTGGAGCGGATATGAACAGACTCTTTGTCGCCTATAAACCCCCCTTCATCTCCTCCAACAGCTACCTCAACACCCTCAAAAAGAGGTATAGGGTGAGGCGGGCCGGCTTCTCGGGAATACTGGATCCCTTTGCCTCCGGAACCTTGGTAGTCGCCTTTGGCCACTATACCAAGCTCTTCCGCTTCCTCAAAAAGTATCCCAAGAGGTACAGGGCGACCCTCTGGCTGGGGGCGGAGAGTGGGAGTCTCGATATTGAGAGGGTAGAGAGGGTTCGGGAACTTCCCCCCTTTCCGGAGGAGCGGGTCCGGAAGGTGGTCCAGGGGTTCCAGGGGGAGTTCACCTATCTCCCTCCCCTCTACAGTGCCAAGAAGGTTGGGGGGGAGAGGGCCTATCGGATTGCCCAGAGGGGGGGAGAGCTCTCCCTCTCTCCGGTCACCTCCCATATCTTCCAGATCCGACTCCTCTCCTACCGCCACCCCTTTCTCTCCTTCGAGGCCGATGTGAGCGAGGGAACCTATATTCGGAGCCTCGGGGAGGCCATTGCCCGGGAGTTGGGGGTTCCAGGGAGTCTGAGCTCCCTGGAGAGGGTACGGGAGGGGGATTTCATCTATCAGGGGGAGATTCCCCTGGACCCCCTAGACTACCTTGTGAGCTCTCCCAATAGGACCTCCCTCGCTCCGGAGCAGATTAAGGCAGGGAGGAAGATAGGGATAGAGGATCTGGAGGTGAGGGAGGAGGGGCTCTACCATCTGGTCTTCGACACCTTTTTTACCATTATCGAGGTGAAGGGGGGAGAGGTCCGCTACCTCCTCAACCTCATTCCCAGGAGTTTCCGGTGAAGATCGTTACCCCAGCCAAACTCAATATCTTCCTGAAGGTCGTCGGTTTCCGGGGGGAGTACCATGAGATCTCCTCCCGCTTCATCAGATATGAGGAGCTCTCCGATACCCTCCACTTCCTCCCTGCCGAGGTGGGCCATTTTACCATCGAAGGTTTCCCCTTCCCCCCTGAGGAGAATATTATCTACAGGGCCTACAGAGTCCTAGCCGCCTCCTTTCCCGAGGTGGAGGAGTTCTTCCGCTCCCATAAGGTCGTTGTGGAGAAGAGAATACCGATGGGGGGCGGGTTGGGAGGGGGGAGCTCCAACGGGGCAGGTTTCATAGAGTTGGTCAACAGAGTCCTCAGGCTCGGAATGGGGAGGGAGGAGATGGCGGAGATCGGCGTGAAGCTGGGGGCCGATCTCCCCTTCTTCATCTCCGGGTATCGGAGTGCCAATGTTGGAGGGATCGGAGAGATCATTGAGCCCTTTGACGATGAGGTTGGAGAGATAGAGCTCAAGCTCCTCCACCTCCACTGTGAGACCGGCAGGGTCTATCGCCACTATCGCCAACTCTCCGGGGGCCGTTTTGAGAGGGGATTGGCCCGGAAGCTGGAGGAGATGACGAGTAACGAAATTTTAGCTACAATTGAGCCCCTCAGAGCCAACGATCTCTTTGGGAGTGCCGTCCATCTCTGTCCCGAGCTGGGCCGATACAGCTCGGACTACTTTTTGAGCGGCAGTGGGAGTACACTTTTCAGGAGTAGAAGATGAAGGTGGTCGCCACCAACAAGAAAGCCTACCATGATTTCGAGATTTTGGACAAGTATGAGGCGGGGCTGGTCCTCACGGGGAGTGAGGTCAAGGCCATCAGGGCCGGTCGGGTCAATCTGAAGGATAGCTTCGTCAGATTTGTCAAAGGGGAGCCCTTCCTCTTCGGCATGCATATCAGCCACCTCGACTCGGCAAATCCCTATTTCAAGCCCGATGAGAAGCGGCCCCGAAAACTTCTGCTCCACAAAAAGGAGATAAACAAACTCTTGGGGAAGAGTAGCGAAAAGGGATATACGGTGGTCCCTCTGAAGCTCTACTTCAACAGGAGGAACTTGGCCAAGGTGGAGATCGCCCTGGCCAAAGGAAAGACCCTCCACGACAAGAGGGAGAGTCTCAAGCGAAAAATCCTGGATCGGGAGGCCCGGGCCGCCCTCAAAGATTATCGGTAACGGGCGATCAGACGGAGGTGGTACTCCACCCTCCCCTTGCGGAAGTGGACCTCCTTCCTCCTCCCCCTGTCGGTGGCCACGACCCTCTCGGTCTCCCGGGAGAGGAAGAAGCGGCCCATGTACCCCCCTGTTCCAACCTTTCTCGGATCGGGTCTCACATTGATAAAGAGGGTATTGCCCCGTCGGGCTACCCAGAAGCAGTAACTATCGAAACAGACCTTCCTCACCTCTCCGTCGATAAGGGTGAAGCTGAGGGGGGCGATCCCCCTCTTTTCCCTTCTATCCCGGATCCAGCCTGCCACAATCTCGACCTCGGCCTCCCGCATGCCGGGGAGGAGGGGAACCTCTCTAGGAGATCTGCCGGAAGAGCCCTTGAAGAGGTGGGAGAGCTCCTTTCTGCCTGAACAGGACCCCTTCCTTCCCTTCCGCTCCTGGAGGTAGATTTTGCAGATCTCCTCCCGCTGGTGGGAGTTGAAGGACCAGAAGGCCCGCTCATCTATGCCGCAGATCTTCTTGCCATATCCCGCTGTCCCGATGAGGAGGAGAAGGATAAATGGTAGGAGAGAGCCCATGGTACCCCCTTTTTGAGAGATTATACCGCCCCGTTGTGGAGAAATTGTGGATTCTAGAAGAGGGAGTGGAACCTGTCGATCTCCTCCCATGTGAGGGGAGCCTGTGGAGGTTGCCCCCTCCTCTGGAGAATGTGGTAGGTGTAGCGGGCGAAGAGGTCGGTCTCTATATTGACCCGCCGTCCCTCTCGGTAGGTGGAGAAGAGGGTCTCCTCCATTGTGATCGGAATGAGGGTGAGGCGGAAGAGGGTCTGGAAGACATCGTTAATCGTAAGGCTGACACCGTCAACGGCTATCGACCCTTTGGGGGCTATGAGGGGGATCACCCTTTCCGAGACTTCGATGGAAAACTGGGTGGCGTTCTCTCCCCTCTCTATCGCCCGAATAGTTCCGACTGCATCGATATGGCCCTGGACAATATGGCCCTCAATTCTGTCGCTCAGCCTCATTGCCGGCTCGATATGGACCCTCCCCTTGAAATTCTCCACCGCCACCACCTTCCTAGTCTCGTCTCCCACCTCGACTGTGAAGCCGTCGCTGTGGAGTTCGGTGACAGAGAGGCAGACGCCGTTGACAGCAATGGAGTCTCCCCTCTCCGGTCGGTGTCGGGCCCCCAACCTCATCTTTTTCCCGTCGAAATGGAGGACCGTTGCGATCTCCCTTATCACCCCTGTAAACATCTTCCCCCTTCCGTGAGGTTGCTCTCCTCCCCTCTTTGTGCTAATATCCTCTCCAAGGAGAGTTCCTCCATCTGGCGATTTTTAATTATACCATTAAGGGAGTCCGATGAAGTACGATGTTATCGTCATTGGAGGGGGGCACGCAGGGATAGAGGCCGCTCTGGCCTCTGCCCGAATGGGTGCCAAGACCCTAATGATTACTATTCTGGCTGAACAGATTGGGGCGGCCAGCTGTAACCCGGCCATCGGAGGGCTGGCCAAGGGACATCTGGTTAAGGAGATCGATGCCCTCGGTGGGGAGATGGGGCTTCTCACCGACAGGACCGGAATTCAGTTCCGGATCCTCAACCGCTCCAAGGGACCGGCTGTCAGGGGGAGCAGGGCCCAGATCGATATGGATCGGTACCGTATAGAGGCTCGGAGGAGCGTCCTCAACACTCCCTATCTCGATGTGATCCAGGAGATGGTGGAGCGGATTCTGACCAAGGGGGGACGGGTGACCGGTGTCGAGACCAATCTGGGCAATGTCTATCACGCTCCCAAGGTCATTGTGACGACGGGAACATTTTTGAGGGGGCTCATCCATATCGGGGAGATACGGCAGGAGGCGGGGAGGGCCGGTGAGTTCGCCTCCAAAAACCTCAGCCGCTCCCTGGAGGAGTTGGGACTCCGTCTGGGAAGGCTGAAGACCGGAACCTGCGCCCGAATTGACGCCAAGACCATCGATTTCGGGAAGATGGAGATCCAGACCGGAGATGAGAGGCCGATTCCCTTCAGTTTCAGAACGGATCGGAGGGAGTTCAACCCTCTCCAGCTCCCCTGTTATGTGACCTATACCAATGAGCGGACCCATGAGATTATCGAGTCCAACTTCCACAGGGCTCCCCTCTTCACGGGGCAGATTGAAGGTGTCGGTCCCCGCTACTGCCCGAGCATCGAGGATAAGGTCTATCGCTTCAGGGAGAAGGAGCGCCACCATATCTTTGTGGAGCCCCAGACCCTGGAGGCCACCGAGTACTATATCAACGGATTGAGTACCTCCCTCCCCCCCGATGTTCAGCTGGAGATGATCCGCTCCATCAAAGGGTTGGAACGGGCCAAACCTGTCAGATTTGGCTACGCCATAGAGTATGACTATGTCGATCCGACCCAGCTCTACCACACCCTGGAGACCAAGGAGGTCCAGGGGCTCTACCTGGCCGGCCAGATCAACGGAACGACCGGCTATGAGGAGGCCGCCGCCCAGGGGATTATGGCGGGGATCAATGCGGTCCTCGCCCTTCGGGGAGAGGAGCCCCTCATTCTGGGGAGAGATGAGGCCTATATCGGGGTCCTCATCGATGATCTGGTGACCAAGGGGACAAAGGAGCCCTACCGCATGTTCACCAGCAGGGCCGAATTCAGACTCCTCTTGAGGGAGGACAATGCCGATCTGCGGCTCATGCCCTACGGCCATAAGCTGGGACTCATCGATGAGGATACCTATAGCAGAATGGTTCGGAAGAGGGAGCAGATCGAGAGGGGGCTCCACTATCTAGAGAGCCACTTCCTCACACCGACCAAGGAGAACCTCCAATTTCTGGAGGAGCTTGGGGAGGAGCGGATCAATGACAAGGTGAGCCTCAAAAATCTAGCGGCCCGAAAGGGGTTTACTGTGGAGAAGTTGGAGAAGATCGCCCCTCCCATAGCGGAGTTTTCGGAGGAGGCCAAGGAGCAGATTCTCATTGAGGCCAAATACCACCAGTATATCAAGATGCAACAGGAGCAGATCGAAAAGATGCATGAGATGCTCCGAATTGAAATTCCCGAGGATCTCGACATCGAGAGTATTAGCGGGCTGAGCAATGAGGTCAAGGAGAAACTGAGACTCCACAAGCCCAAGACCCTCTTTGAAGCGAGCCGCATCAGCGGTATCACGCCTGCCGCCGTCGAGATTCTCCATATCTATATCAAAATGCGTGAGAGGGGGAAGGTATGATCTATCTCTATGTCCGAACCGACAACCGTCGGGACCTGGACCGGTTGAGGAGGACGGTGGCTCTGGCCCGGGAGTTCGATGAGGTCTATCTGATGACCACCGATTTCCGGGCCGCCCTCTACGGGAGGGAGCTCGGTATCCAGCGGACCGTCGGTATCGAGGATTTCCGCAACATATCCCAGATCTGTCAGAGGGGGGATATTCTCATCTTCGACAGCGATGAGCACCTGGAGAATGACCATATCCACCAGGAGATGATCGACTACTTCGGGAGATTTATACGGATCAGCTACGATCCCGCCGATAGGAGGAGGGAGGGGGAGATACTCATCTCTCCCTATCTGGAAGGGGAGGGGATCGTCAATGGAATTCTCATCGACAGGCGGTTCTTCCAGGGGTTCGAGAAGGGGATGGAGCCCCTCTTCTTCTGGGGAGATGCCGACTATGAGAAGGAGCTCCTGGAGATAGCTCCCCGACTGGGAGGCTCCTTCTCCCTCATTGAGGGGCTCTACTTCTTTGCAGGTTACGATGATGAATTGAGGGAGTTCTTCAGGGAGGTCTATCCCCCCGAAGAGTATCTCGATCTCCTCCGGGGAGCTGGTCTCCTCTTGACCGCCTCTCCCCAGACAGCTCTGGAAGGGGGAGCGGCAGGGGCTCGGGTCGCCTATCTTCCCAAAGGGGAGAGTGAGTATGAGAAGCTTCTCGGAGAGCTGGGGCTGGTCCGATGGAGGGAAGGGCTCCCTCTCCAAGAGTTTCGGGAGCTCGATCGGGAGGCCCTCTACCATCGGGGAACCCTGGCCATTAGAGAGGCTCTGGAGGCTTTTCTCTAGAGGAGCCCCCTTTTTTTGGGGGAGAGGACAATATATTTATGCTATCTTAATATTAGTTGTAATAAAATAGGCTGATCCAAATTTTATGAAAGGATTGCCTATGGCAGATCAAGGAAGACGGGACTTTATCGGGATGGTCTTCGGCGGCTTTGCTGCAGTCGGTGGTTTGGCCGCTCTCTATGCCATGAAACGCACCTGGGACCCACTGCCCAGTGTCATGGCGGCCGGTTTCACCACCGTCGATCTCTCTCCCATGAAGGATGGGGAGCTCCGTACGGTGACCTGGCGGGGTAAGCCGATCTTCATTCTCAAGAAGCCTCCGACGGACAACTGTACCAAGGAGAAGGATGAGACCAAGAAGAGGTTGGTCAATATTGGAGGGAGCGACTACCTCATCATGATCGGCCTCTGTACCCATCTCGGTTGTATTCCCAGCTGGGAGCCTGAGAAGAAGGTCTTCCACTGCGCCTGCCACGGGGGACTCTATGACGCCTGTGGTGTCAACACATTTGGACCTCCTCCGAGACCTATGGATATTCCACCGTTCAAAATAGAGGGAACAAAACTGGTACTGGGCGAAGAGGGACCTGAGTACAAGAAACTGGTCGGCAAAGCGTAAGGAGGAGTTATGGCACACTTTGAGAAGGCAAACAGCGTCTATGAGTGGCTCGATCAGCGGTTAGCTCTCGACAAGCTCTGGAAGGTTCTGGCGGCAGAATACTGGATTCCGAAGAATATCAACTTCCTCTGGGCCATGGGGGTCGTCCTGATGACGATGTTCACAATTCTCGTCATCAGCGGTATCTTCCTCCTCATGTACTACAAACCCGATACGAAACTGGCCTTTGACAGCGTCAACTATACAATTATGCAGGAGGTCTGGTTCGGTTGGCTCTGGCGGCATATGCATGCGGTGGCGGCTTCTGTTGTCTTCCTGGTCATCTATATCCACATGTTGACAGGGATCTACTACGCCTCCTACAAACGGGGACGGGAGATGATCTGGATCTCCGGTATGCTCCTCTTCGTTACCTTCAGTGCTGAAGCCTTCAGCGGCTATATGCTCCCCTGGGGACAGATGAGCTATTGGGCGGCCCAGGTTATCACCAACCTCTTTGGCGGTATCCCCTTTATTGGTGACGATCTGGTCATCTGGATTCGGGGGAACTTCTATGTCTCCGATCCCACTCTGACCCGTTTCTTCATGCTCCATGTCTTCCTCATGCCTATTATCATTATGATGATTATCGGTCTCCACTTCTACACTTTGAGGATTCCCCATGTCAACAACCAAGATGGGGAGGAGATCGACTTCGACGCTGAAGCGGAGAAGTATAAAGCGGGGTTGAAGAAGGAGGCCAAAGTTATCCCCTTCTGGCCTGTATTCTTGAGCAAGGACTTCTTCGTTCTCGGGGTCTTCATGATCTTCTACTTCTATCTTGTCTTCTACCACTACGATTTCGCTATGGACCCCATCAACTTCGATCCTGCCGATCCGATGAAGACACCGCCCCACATCTATCCTGAGTGGTACTTCCTCTGGAGTTATGAGGTCTTGAGGGGCTTCTTCTTCGATGTGGGACCCTTCTCAGCTATGGATATGGGATTGATCGCCTTCGGTATCGCCAATGTGATCTTTTTCTTCCTCCCCTGGTTCGATAAGAACGATGAGGTTGCTCCCGCTTCAAGGAGAGGAGGTTTCTTCATCTGGTTCTGGCTCTTGGTGGCAGATATGATCATCCTCACTATCTGGGGTAAACTCCCTCCCACAGGGTTCAACGCCTACATCGGATATGTGGCGGCTGTCGGTTTCCTCGCTCTCTTTGCCGCTTTACCTGCCCTCACAGCGGGGAGAAAGGGGCTCTTGAAGTTTGTTATCGCTACAACAGTTGTCCTCTTCATTGCAGGATTCCTTGAGTATACCAAGACATTGGGTAACGGTTTCATCATTACCCTCCTCTTCCTTGTATTCTATGCGCTCTTCTTCCTCTCTCCAGTCATTGTTAAACGAGTTTCAGGGGGTGCCAGATGAATAAAGAGTTGAAGATATTAGCGATCATCATCGTACTGGTCGGAATTACCTACTGGGGGATCGAGCCCTATGCCCACTCGGTGATGCACCCTCACCATGAGCCGGCTACCTTCGCCTACGAGGATCTGAAGCCGTTGAAGGTGAAGGGGAATGCCCAGAAGGGTGCCCAGGCCATTATAAATAACGGCTGTACAGGGTGTCACTCTATCAAGTCCCAGAACATTCCGGCTCCCATGGATCCTGTGAGTGCCAGTGCCAGCTATGGCGTCAATCCTCCCGACCTCAGCCTCATTGGAGCCGTTGTCGATCCTAAATTCTTGGCCAACTTCATCAAAAATCCGGCCCATGCGGCCCTTCTCGACCACAAGTTCAACGATAAGAAACCCTACCCCATGCCCGGTTTCTTTGGAAGTGAGCAAGACCTTGCCGATATAGTGGCCTATCTTGTCTCCATCGCTCCCAAGGAGGTCTCTGAGAAAGAGGCCTTTGAAGTCGGATGTGGACGGTGCCATAATCTCCGTTACGACAACTGGACCGTTATCGGAGAGAAGCCCAAATTCAAGAGCAAGGTCGAGGAGGCAGATTTCGAGTTGAAGCTTGCCCAGTATGAGGAGAATCTCAAGAACTATCTCGGAACGACTCCCCCCGATCTCAGCATGTTCATCAGGAGTCGGGGACCCGAGTATATCCGAGACTTCATAGAAAATCCCCAGAAAATTCTCCACGGCACAGCTATGCCTCGGGTAGGATTGACCGAAGAGGCCACCGAGAAGGTTGTAGCCCACCTCGAAAAAGTTGGGGATCGCAAGAAGGATAAACGGAACTTCTTGGGTATCTGGGTGATCGGATACTTTATTATCTTCGCCGTCCTCGCCTATCTCTGGAAGAAGAAGATCTGGGCCGAGGTCGAGTAGGGAGCTCTGGGAGGCTATCGCCTTCCAGCCCCTTCCAACTCCCTCCCACTCCTCCTGAATATCTGCTACAATATATTCCAACGACAAGGGAAGAAAGAGGCTCTATGCTCATCGATGGACATGGTCGGAGGGTCAATTATCTCCGTATCTCTCTGACGGAGAGGTGTAATTTTCGGTGTCGGTACTGCATGCCTGAGAAACCTTTCTCCTGGGTCCCCAGGGAGAACCTTCTCAGTTTCGAGGATCTCTTCAAATTTGTCCGGGTCGCCATCGACCACGGGATCGAGAAGATTCGACTGACGGGGGGCGAACCGACTCTGAGGGCCGATCTCGATAAATTTATCAAGATGATCTCCGATTATAAGCCCGATATTGATCTGGCTATGACCACAAATGGTTACCTGCTCAAGGAGATAGCGGGAGATCTGAGGAGGGCCGGGTTGAGACGGCTCAATATCTCCCTGGATAGCCTCGACCCCTCTACCGCCGCCCTCATAGCGGGGAGAGATGTGCTCTCCAATGTTCTCGCCGGCATCGAGGCGGCCCTCCGAGAGGGGTTTAAAGTGAAGATCAATATGGTCCCCCTCAAGGGGATCAATGACCATGAGATTGTCGATATTCTGGAGTGGTCCAGGGAGCGGGGGATCCAGGTCCGCTTCATTGAATATATGGAAAATGTCCATGCCCAGAGCTCCCTCCAGGGACTCCATGGAAGGGAGATTTTGGAACGGATCAGGGAGAGGTACAGGGTAGAGAAGATAGGGCGGCAGGGGAGCAGTCCCGCCTTTCTCTACCGTCTCGCCGAAGATGGTTATACCTTTGGGCTCATCGATCCCCATAAACATGACTTCTGTGAGAGTTGCAACCGTATCCGTCTCACGGCCGAGGGGTATCTCATTCCCTGCCTCTATTTCGATGAAGCCATGAGTATCAAAGAGGCTGTCGAGGCCGGAGATATAGATGGGGCTGTCGAGATACTCCGTCAGGTTTTGGCCAACAAGCCCAAGGAGAACAGGTGGAGTGAGGAGAGGAGTGAGCTCTCCAATAGAGCGTTCTATGAAACGGGAGGTTAAATGCTCTATCTGGTGGAAGATTTCTACTCCATTCAGGGAGAGGGAAAGTTTGCCGGTACTCCATCGATCTTTCTCCGCTTTGGAGGGTGTAATCTGAGGTGCCCAGGGTTTGGGGAACACTTTGTCAAGGATAAGATAGCTCGGGGGTGTGACTCCATCCATGCTGTCTCTAGGGAGCTCTTTGGAGCGGAGTGGAGGGGGGTCACCCTTGAGGATCTCAAGGGGATTGTGGAGGACCATATTGAACACCTCGATTTCAAACCCCACATAGTCATTACAGGGGGGGAGCCCCTCATCTACTGGAACGATCCGACATTCTCCAGCTTCATAGAGTACCTGGTGGAGGAGGAATTCATTGTTACTGTGGAGACAAATGGAACAATAGAGATCGATTTCGACAGCTATCCCGCCTATAGAGCCCTCATCTACGCCTTGGCCGTCAAACTCTCCAATTCGGGGGAGCCCTATGAGAAGCGGATCAACAGGAAGGCCATCAGGAAGATTGTGGAGGGGGGAGCCTACACCTTCTTCAAGTTCACCCTCTCCAAAAACCTCATCGATTTCAGGGCAGATGAGGAGATTTTCGACATAGTTGCCCCCTACCCCGATCTGGAGGTCTTCTGTATGCCTCTGGGGGAGAGGGTGGAGGAGTTGAGGAAACATGACCGAGCCGTCGCCCATTTCTGCATGATCCACGGTTTCATCTACAGCGACAGGCTCCAAGTTCGGCTCTGGAACAGGGAGAGGAGGCGATGAGGATACGGAAGCTCTACCGCTTCGAGAATGCCCATATCGTTCGGGGGTGCAGTAGCAGGAGGTGCAGTGAATCCATTCATGGCCACTCCTACGAGGTGGAGCTGATCTTCGCCTCGGACCATCTGGATCGGGGGCAGATGGTCTATGATTTCGGTCTGACCAAGCTGACCATCAGGGAGCTCATCGATTCCTTCGACCATGCCATCACCCTCTGGAGTGGTGACGATCCCGACTACCTTCGGGATATGAAGCGGTGGAGCCGCCGCTGGGTGGAGCTTCCCGTCAGTCCCAGTGCCGAGCAGTACGCCCGGGTTATCTTCCTCATGGTGGAGCTGGTTCTGGCCAATACGGTGATGGTCAATAAAGAAAAAAATGTTACAATAGAGAGTGTCATCGTCCATGAGACGAGGAGCGGATACGCCCAAGCCTTCAAGGAAGATGCCCACAGCCCCCAGATGGGGGTGATAGAGCTAGGAAGTATCCAATTTTCAGATGGGGTTCGGGATGAGTGGAGCGATCCCTCCCTCTGGGAGAGGTTGCTCCGTGGAGAGAAGATTATCAATCCTACCAAGATTTAAGGAGAGTAGATGAGAAGATTTGGAATGGTTTCCCTTGTTGCCGCAGTCCTGCTCTTTGTGGGGTGTGGAGAGAAGAAGGAGGGACAGCACCAGCAGGAGGCGACGGCCCACTCTGCCCAGACTGCCACGACCCGAAGCGCCACTCCTCCCTCCTTCCCAGATGATCTCCCAGGAGTAAGTCGAAAAGGGGCGCCCCAGCAGGAGGCGGCTCCCCAGAAGATAGAGCCCCAGAAGCGCCAGAGCCCTCCGCCGCCAGAGGCCCTTCCAGGGACACCTATCCAGGAGGTGGCAGACAAGGCTGTTGCCGCCGCTGAGACGGCCCAGAAGGCTGTGGAGCAGACGGCCAACGCTGTCAAGGAGGTTGTAGCGACGGCCAAGAAGAAGGTGGAAGAGGCGGCGGCCACAGCGGCCCAGAGTGTGACCAAGAAGATGGCTTCAGCCGACGGAGCTACCCTCTATGCCAAATGTTCCGGTTGCCATGGGACCAAAGGGGAGCGGAAAGCCCTTGGAAAATCGGCTCCCATCGGGGGAATGGCCAAGGAGGAGCTCCTCAAGAAGTTGAAGGGGTACCAGGCGGGGACCCTCAATCTCTACGGTATGGGGGGGCTCATGAAGGGGCAGGTAGCCGGTCTCAGCGAAGGGGATCTGGAGGCCCTGGCAGACTACATCTCCAAACTGAAGTAGAGGGAGAAACTCCTCCCCTCTACCGACTGATAATCTCCTCCATCTTCCCGCTGGAAAACTCCCAGAGGGGGATGAAGGAGACCTCTCTCTTCAGCTCCTTGACCTCCCTATCGACAATAATGAAGCCGTTGGCTCGGGCCATTGTGGAGACCATCCCCGGAGCCCGTCTCTCTATAGGGTGGAAGTAGAGGCCGTCAAAGTGGCCGGGGATGACTGTGTCCCGTCCCGGTCTGTTCTGAATTTTTCCTTGGAGTAGGGCTCTGATGGGGCGGTGGTAGGGTCGGTTGCTTCCCTTGAGCCTGTTGATGAGAAATCGGCCAAATATTTCAAAATTGAGCTGGGCGGCCAGTGGATTACCTGGGAGGTTGAGTATGTAGCTCCTCCCAATCTGTCCGAAGGTCGTCGGTTTCCCCGGTTTGATCTCGATCTTACTGAAGAAGATCTCCATGCCCAGCTCCTTAAAGGCCTCCTTGGTGTGGTCGGCATCTCCGACGCTCACCCCCCCTGTGGTGATGATGAGGTCGCTCTCCAACCCCTCTTTGATGGTCTCCTTGATGGTTTCGAGATCGTCTGTCGGGGTGTGGAGGAAGTGGACATCGGCTCCCAGCTCCCGAAGCCGTGTCAAGAGGGAGGGGGTGTTGGAGTTGTAGATGGAGGAGGACTCCAACCTCTCGTAGTGCATCTTGAGCTCACTCCCTGTGGCGAAGAGGACCACCTGGGGTCTTCGATAGACCCGAATGTAGCTGTATCCCTGGCTGGCCAGGAGGGAGAGTTTGAAGGGGGTGAGGGTATCCCCTTCCTCAACCAGGCTCTCTCCTATCTCAATATCCTCACCGGCTAACCGCATATTGGCTCCCGCTCTGATCTCTTTGGGGAGGACGATCTGCTCCCCGTGGTACTCTACATCTTCAATGGGAACGACGGCCTCGCACCCCTTGGGGAGCTTGGATCCCGTCATCACTTTGACAGCTACCCCCTTCTGGACCTGGACCTCCCTACTCTCTCCTGCAAGGAGGGTTGCGGCTACTTGGACCCTCTTCCCCCTATCTTCCAGGGTGACAGCGTAGCCGTCCATAGCTGAGTTGTCGAAGTTGGGGAGATTGTGGCGGGCGGTATAGGTTGTGGCGGCTACCCTGTTGAGGGCCTCCTCCAGAGGGAGAATCTCGCTCCTCTTCGGTATTGGAACTCTCTCAATAATCCTCAAAGCCTCCATTAATAAAATTGCCATATACTATCCCTCCTCAATCCGATCTTTTCTCAGGAGTCTCACTATGGATACTCTCTTCAGAGCGGCTCTCCATACCCACGAGTTGGCTCTCTTCCTGCTCATTGTATCACAACTTTACTTTTTCAAACTGGAAAGGGAGGAGCGGTTCATCACCTTGGTCAAGGGTTTCAGGAAGCTCTTTATGGTCCAGAATGTCCTCATGGGTATAGTCCTCTTCACAGGCCTCCTCATGATGGCTGTCCAACACTTCTCGGTCTGGAATTTCAAAGTGGTAGCCATGATCCTCCTCATGGTTGTTCTCCTTGTCCACCAGTTCCTCATCAATAGGAGACTCAGAGTGATTAGGAGCGATGAGGTGGAGCTCCAGAGGGAGTGGAGGAGCTACGCCTCCAGAATCTATCTGGGGGAGGCTGTCGCCATCTTCCTCCTCTTTCTGGTGGCGAAGGTGGTGTCGTGAAGTTTCTCTACCACCCTGAGAGTGGGGGAGAGAGGCTCACCTTGGAGGGGGAGCCCTATAACTACCTCTTCAAGGTCCGCCGCCAGAGGGTCGGGGATCGGGTGGCCCTCCGCAATCTCCGGGACCAGAACCTCTCCATCTACACTGTGGAGGAGGTGGGGAGACGGCAGGCTCTCTTGAGACTTGTCGAGGTCAGAGAGTATCCGGTCCTCCCCAAGAGATACTTCCACCTCCTCTGGTGTATTGTCGATCCCAAGGTTGTGGAGAAATCCCTCCCCTCCCTCAACGAGATCGGGGTCGGGAAGATCACATTCCTCTACTGCCACCGCTCCCAGAGGAATTTCAGGCTCAAGTTGGAGAGATTGGAACGGCTCCTCATCAACTCCTGTCAGCAGTCCGGTCGGAGCAATTTGATGGAGCTGGAGATTGTGGAGGGTCTGGAAGAGGCCCTGGACCGCTATCCCGATACGGTTCTCCTCGATTTTGGGGGGGAGAGTGTCACAGAGTGGGAGGGTGTGGAACGGCTCCTCATCGGGCCTGAAGGGGGGGTGACTCCCGAGGAGAGGGGCCGTTTTTCCTCTATTGTCGCCTTCGATACCCCTCTGGTCCTCAGGAGTGAGACGGCCGCCGTGGCGGCGGCATCCCGAGTTCTCCTCTAAAACTCTATGGCCTCTGTAATCCTCGGATCTCCAATGAGTTCGGCACAGGTTGTCGCCGTTTTGCTGTTGGAGAACTGGGTGCAATCGATTGTATAGGAGATGATCCGTCGCTTTTTGTCGAGAATGATGGAGGCCACCACCCTTCCCCCATCTCGGTACTGGTAAATTCCCCCCTCTCCTAGATTTTTGTAGAGCCATCCGGACTGTTGGAGGAGGACAATATCGTTGAGGTGGAAATCCTCTTCATTCTGGAATTCTAGGGAGCTAATGGCCACTTGGGCCGCATCGAGGGCTGTATCAATCGTTGTCTGGATCACTTGGGAGGCTTGGGCGCTCCTCTTCAGATACTCATACTTGGGAATCGCAACCAGTGCTAGAATGGTAATGAGTGTGAGCACAAAGAGCAACTCTATGATTGTGAATCCGCGTCCCCGTCTCATGAGAGCTCCTTTTATACCAAATTATCTCCATAAATATCGGTAAAATAGGCCAATTTTTTAGTTCAGCCTCTTCAAAAGATAAATTTTTATGATATAATTCTAATTCCCCTCCCCCTATGTAGCAGCAGACCGCTGGGCGGTCTGCTGACCTCTTCCCATAAACCTTTCCAAAGAGATCTCCCTTTTCGGTTGCTCTTTCGTTCTCTCCACTTGGGAGTTGAGTTTTGGATCCTCTCTCCCTTTTTCTCCTCTCTTTGGAGCTTCCCTAAAACGGTCGCCATCTGAAGTCTTTTTGTGGTATAATTCGCTCCCAAAAGTTGTGAAAGGATTGAGTAATGAAGAAGGGTATCCATCCAGAATATATGGAGTGCTCCGTTACATGTGCTTGCGGGAACCACTTTGTTGTCTTCTCCAACAAACCCCAGCTCAAAATAGAGATCTGCAACAAGTGTCACCCATTCTTTACAGGGAGTGAGAAGATTGTCGATACAACGGGACGGGTGGACCGATTCAAGAAGAAATACAACCTTAAGTAGTTGCTGACACTGGTCCCGACCCCCATTGGTAATCTCGGCGATATAACTGTGAGGGCCTTGGAGAGGCTCCAGGAGGCCCACCATATTTTGGCGGAAGATACTCGGGTCGCCAAGAGTCTCCTCCGCCTCTTGGGCCAGCGGCACGGGATCCAGTGGGGCCATAAATATTTCCACTCCTTCCATGAACATAATCAGAGAGAGTTTCTTGAGAGAGTCTCCCCCTCCTTTTTTCAACAACAGGTTGTCTATATGAGCGATGCCGGAATGCCTGGGGTCAGCGATCCCGGGGCGAAGCTTGTCGCCTATGCCCAGAACCACGGGATCTCCTACGAGGTTCTCCCCGGTCCCAGTGCCGCCATTACGGCTTGGGCCGCCAGCGGCTATGAGGGGAGATTTACCTTTTTCGGCTTCCTCCCCCACAAAAAGGGGCGGCAGAGGGAGTTGAGGGAGGTGATGGCCCACCCCTATCACTCTATTCTCTACGAGGCTCCCCACCGTCTCTTGAAGCTCTTGGGGGAGATGGAGGAGATCGATCCCGAGAGGGAGCTCTTCCTCGCCAAGGAACTTACCAAGCTCCACCAGAGCTTTTTCCGGGGGAGTGTCCGGGAGTTGCTGGAGGAGCTCTCCTCCCAGGGGGTTCGGGGGGAGTGGGTGGTCATTGTGACCCCAGATAGGAGGGAGAGGAGGGAGATCGATCCGGACCTCCTCTACAGCCTCGATCTCCCCAAGAAGCAGAAGGCTAAGCTGATCGCCCAGCTGACAGGGGGAGATGTCAAAGAAATTTATGAAAAACTTATAGATAATTAGATACAATCCTGTCATGTATATCTATGGGAAGCAGATTTTCAACTACCTGTTGGAGCGCCATCGGGATCGGATAGAGAGGGTCCTGCTGGCTAAAGAGATCGACCCCAAACTTTTTAAGAGGCTGAAAGCCCTTGGAATTCCCATTGAACGGATCGATAATAGGAAGGCCCAAGCCCTTGCCCGAGGGGGAAACCATCAGGGATTCATCGTCGAGATCGACCCTCCCCCTCTGGCCGAGATTGATGAACTTAAGGAGGGGGAATTCCTTGTGATCCTCCACCAGGTTACCGATACTGGGAATATCGGTTCCATCGTGAGGAGTGGTTACGCTCTGGGGGCCGATGGGATCGTTGTGACAGGCCTCTCCTCCCTCAATATGGAGGGGATCATTCGGACCAGCAGTGGGGCCGCCCTCGATATGCCCATCTCTCTGGTCTCCAACCTCTACGACCTCATCAAGGAGTTGAGGGATAGGGGTTTCAGACTCTATGCCGCCACCACTAAAGGGAGAGATGTGCGGGAGTTCAGGTTTCAGGGGAAGAGGGCCCTCCTGCTGGGTAGCGAGGGAGAGGGGCTCCCCCAGAGAGCTATCAGAGGGTGTGACCATGAGATCGGTATCGTCATGAGGCGGGAGTTCGACTCCCTGAATGTCTCCGCTGCGGCGGCAATTTTTATCGATAGGATGCGTGATGAGTGATCTAGATAAATTGAGAGAGATGGATCCTGAGGAGGTTCAGAAGAAGACCTATATCGCTCCCAAAGTCTTGAAGGCCCTCCTCGATGGGGATTTCCAAAAACTTGGTCTCCGAGCCAAAGCGATAGGGCTCGTCAACATTTTGGAGAGGGAGCTCCACCTCAATCTCAAGGAGTTGCGGAACCAGATAGAGGAGTTCTACGGCAATAATGAGAGTGTGACCCTGTCGGAAAAGAGGGGAGGGGAAGAGTCTGAAGGGGGGAGCCAGTTCTGGCTCTTCGGAATTCTCCTCCTCCTCTTGGCGGCTGTCGGAGGGGGGTACTACTACTATACCCATCTCTTCAAAACTCCAGACCGCTCCTCTGCCCAGCAGGGAGGGGGTGGCTTCTTCATCAGCAGTCAGAGCTCCGAGGAGAGCTCCAAGGAGAAGGAGAGGGGAGAGGAGAGGAGCAGTAGCTCCCAGGTCACCTTCACCACCAGTAGCTCCCTTGCCCTGAATACCTCTTCCACTCCGGCCATGGCTCCAGCTGTCGAAAAGGGTGGGGAGAAAGAGGCCGAAACAGGTGGGGAAAAGGAGGAGAGCTCTCCTTCTTCCGACAGGGGAGAGAGCCTCTCTTCCAGCTCCTCCTCTCTGGAAAGCTCCTCCTCCCTGGCCCAGTCGGAGGAGAGCAGTAGTTCCCAGGAGGCCCGGGCTCCGGAGAGGGTTGTCATCATTCCCCGGGAGAAGCTCTGGCTCGGTATTATCTATCTGGACAATTTTAAGAGGAAGCAGTATCTCACTTCCAACCCCATTGAGCTCGACACCTCTAGGGATCAACTTATTGTTACAGGTCACGGACTCATCACCATTCAGAGGGACGATCGAGAGGAGGTGATCAACGAGAGGGGAAAACAGAGGTTCATCTATAGAAATGGCGTTCTGGAGAAGATCGACGCCAAGCAGTTCCGAGAGTATAACAGGGGGAGAAATTGGTGAGGGCTCTTCTCCTCCTTCTCGGGGCTCTCTCCCTCATGGGGGGATCTATCGAGTCGAGGATCCAGGCCATTTTGGGTCCCCGACTCTATAGCGACAATCTCCCTGTGATCAAGACCCTCGTCGGTACTCAGGCCGTGGGGGGAGATCTCCTCTCGACCCTGCGTCTTCTGGAGAAGGTCGGTATTCTTCCCGAAAATTACAGAAGTCCCCGGGAGCAACGGATCACCTTTATCTCCCCCCAGGCCCCCTACCTCCTGATGAAGTTGAGTCGGGCCTCTCTCCACAGGGCCGCCCTCTACGGTGTCCATCTGGAGAGTCTAGAGCGGGGGGAGCTCTTCAGGGAGCGGCTCCTCTTCCGCTCCTCCCAGACCCCGAGACTCTCCCGAATAGTAGAGTTTTTGGAGGAAAATGGGGGAGTTGTCCGCGATATTCGGCGGGAAGGGAGCCAGGGAGGGTGGCAGATCTCCGTCGATCTACGGAACGCCCGTATCCCTGCTAAGCGGGTGGTGGGTGAGGCCCATCTCTCCATCAGGAAGGAGCTCTGGATCGATGTGGCGGGCCAGAGGAGAGCCGAAATAGCTGTCTCCGGAGGGTGGTATCCCGATATTGCTCTTTATGACAGATGGTTACGTCCCCTGGCCTCCCTGAAGAGTGAGGAGATGCGGAAGGGGATTGAGATCACCCTCCCCAAGGGGACCCGGTATATGAGGATTACAGATAGATTTACACCAAAAAATCTGAAGCGCGGTATCTATCTCCGTCTGCAGTAGAGAGGGTAGCGATGTTTGATGAGATTCGGTTCAATAAGATAGAGCGGCTACCGGAGTATGTTTTCGCCCAGGTCAATGAGTTGAAGATGGCCGCCCGGCGGGCCGGCGAAGATGTCATCGATTTCAGCATGGGAAATCCCGATGGCCCCGCTCCCAAACATGTGATAGAGAAGTTGATAGAGGCGGCCCAGAAGCCCAAGAACCACGGATACAGTGCCAGCAAGGGGATCTACAAACTCCGCCTCGCCATCTGTAACTGGTATGAGCGGCGGTACGGAGTGGCCCTCGATCCAGAGAGAGAGGCGGTGGCGACCATGGGGAGCAAGGAGGGGTATGTCCATTTGGTCCAGGCGATAACCAATCCGGGCGATGTGGCTGTCGTTCCAGACCCTACCTACCCTATCCACTCCTACGCCTTCATTTTGGCAGGGGGGAGCGTCCACAAGACGGAGCTCAAGTTCAATGAACGGTATGAGGTTGACGAGGACCAGTTCTTCAGGGATCTCCATCAGGCCCTTAACGACACCTTCCCCCGTCCCAAATATTTGGTCGTCAACTTCCCCCACAACCCTTCGACTGCCACAGTGACCCCCGAATTCTATAGGGAGTTGGTGGCCATGGCGAGGCGGGAGAGGTTCTACATCATCAGCGATATAGCCTATGCCGATCTCACCTTTGACGGTTACAGGACCCCTTCCATTCTGGAGGTGGACGGGGCCAAAGATGTAGCTGTCGAGAGCTTCACCCTCTCCAAAAGCTACAACATGGCCGGATGGCGGGTCGGCTTTGTCGTCGGCAATGAGCGGTTGGTGGGGGCTCTCCAGAAGATGAAGAGCTGGATCGACTACGGCATGTTCACCCCTATTCAGGTGGCGGCCACCGTGGCCCTCAACGGCCCCCAAGAGTGTGTGGAGGAGATCAGGAAGACCTACGAGAAGAGGCGGGATGTCCTCATTGAGGCCTTCGGAAGGGCCGGGTGGAAGATTGAGAAACCCCGGGCCACAATGTTTGTCTGGGCCAAGGTTCCAGAGCCCTTCAGAGAGGGGGGGAGCCTGGAGTTCTCCAAGAAGTTGCTGACGGAGGCTAAGGTGGCTGTGAGTCCCGGTGTCGGCTTCGGAGATGGGGGAGTTGACTATGTTCGGATCGCCCTCATCGAAAATGAGAAGAGGATCCGCCAGGCGGCTCGGAACATTAAACGCTTCTTCAGAGCGTACAAAGGCGAGTGATGGTCAGAGTCGGAATTATCGGTGTGGGAACTGTCGGGAGGAGTGTAGTCCATATTCTGAAGCGGAATAAGGAGATCATCTCTGCCCGGGCAGGAAAGGAGATCCAGGTTGTCAAGGGGGTAGTCCGTTCCCTCGACAGGGATCGGGGGGTCGATATTCCCCTGACTACAGATCCCTATGAAGTGACCGACGATCCCAGAATCGATATTGTGGTGGAGCTGATGGGAGGGGTCGAAGAGCCCTATCGGATTGTGAAGAGGGCCTTGGAGAATGGGAAGGCTGTGGTGACAGCCAACAAAGCCCTCCTGGCCTACCACCGCTACGAGTTGAGCGATCTGGCGGGGGATCTCCCCTTTGAATTTGAAGCCAGTGTCGCCGGAGGGATCCCCATTATCAAGGCTCTCAGGGACGGGTTGAGTGCCAACCACATTGAGGCCCTCCGGGGAATTATGAATGGGACCTGTAACTACATTCTGACCAAGATGGCCCAGGAGGGGAGCGATTTTGAGAGCGCCCTTGGGGAGGCCCAGAGATTGGGGTATGCCGAAGCCGACCCTACCTTCGATGTAGATGGTTTCGATGCGGCCCATAAGCTTCTGATCCTCGCCTCCATAGCCTATGGGATCGATGTGAAGCCGGAGGATATTCTCATCCAGGGCATTCGGGAGGTGGGGGGAATGGATTTTGAGTTTGCCCGGGAGTTCGGGTACGCCATCAAGCTCCTTGCCATCGCCAAGAAGAGGGGGGATCGGGTGGAACTCCGGGTCCATCCGACCCTCATTCCCAAGGATGAGATGATAGCCAAGATCGATGGGGTCATGAATGGGATCAGTGTCATTGGAGACGCTGTGGGGGAGACCATCTTCTACGGCCCTGGAGCGGGTGGTGATGCTACTGCCAGCGCCGTCATCAGTGATATTGTGGAGATTGCCCGGGGAGGAAAGTGTGCCCCCATGCTGGGTTATAAGCGCCCCTTGGAAGGGGGAGTTACCCTCGCAAATATCGACGAGATTGAGAGCAAGTACTACCTCCGTATGGTTGTGGAGGATAGGCCGGGGATCCTGGCCCAGATAGCCTCCATCTTCGGAGAGAGCGGGATCTCCATTGAATCGATGCTTCAGAAGGGGTGCAGAGAGAGGGAGGGGATGGCCCATCTCCTCTTCTCGACCCACCGATGTTTGGAGAGAGATTTTCAAGAGGCCCTCCGGGCTCTGGAGGGGCAGTCCTTCGTCAAAGAGAGGCCCGTCATGATCAGGATCGAGGATTGATCTTTGGGAGAGTTTCGGGAGATAGAGAGCCTCTGCACCTACTGCGGCGTCGGGTGTGAGATTGTAGCCCATGTGGAGAATGGGGAGATAGAGAAGATCTCCACCAGAGAAGAGGGAAGGGTGAGCCGGGGGAGGCTCTGTATCAAGGGGAAGTATGGCTACCACTTTCTCTCTAGCCCCAATAGACTCCGGGGAGCTCTGGTCAGATCCTCCTTTGTCCATCAGAACCCTCAACTCTTCAGGGATATAGAGCTGAAGCCTGCCCAAGGGGAGTTTTTCTCCCTCTCCTATGGAGATGGGTATCGGGTGGTGGCCCGGAAGCTCTCCCAGATCATCGGAGAGTCGGGTCCCCAGGCAGTAGCCTGCATCGGAGGGGCCCGGACCAGTTGTGAGAGTAGCTACCTCTTCCAGAAGTTCGCCCGTCAGGTCATCGGAACCCCCCATCTGGACAACTGTGCCCGTATCTGCCACTCTCCCAGTCTCAAGGGGCTCCGGACGACGATTGGAGAGGGGGCCGCTACCAACCCCTTCGATGATCTCTATGGGAGTGAACATATTCTCGTTGTCGGTTCTAACACAACGGAGGCCCATCCCATTGTGGCCAATCGGATTATGGAGGCTGTCGGGAGGGGGGCAAAGTTGACGGTCATCGATATACGGGAGATCCCCCTCTCCAAATTTGCCTCCAACCAGTTGACCATTCCCCCCGAAACCAATTTGATGGTCCTCAATATGGTGGCTCGGACCATTGTGGAGAAGGGGTGGGAGAAGAGGGAGTTCATAGAGGAGCGCTGTCGGGGATTTGAGGAGTATAGGGAGGCCCTCCTGGCCGATCCTCTGGCCGATAGGGAGCTCTTCTCCCATATTCGGGGGTATCGGGAGCTTCCGGAGAAGATTGAGATCCTCGCCTCCGATCTGGCCCATAGGAGGAGTCTGATTCTCTGGGGGTTGGGGGTGACGGAACAGAGAGATGGCAGTTTTGCCGTCATGGCCCTCAGCCACCTAGCCCTTCTGACAGGGAATATAGGGAAACGGGGGGCGGGACTCATACCCCTCAGGGGCCAAAACAATGTTCAGGGGGCTTGCGATATGGGAATGCTCCCCTACTTCCTTCCAGACTACAGGGAGCCTGAGGTAGAGGGATTGATGACCCCCGATATTATCGATGGAATTGGAGAGGGGAGGATACGGGCCCTCTTCAACATGGGGGAGGATCTTGCCCATGTCCATCCCAACCAGAATAAGGTGAGGCGGTTCCTCAAAAAGTTGGATCTTTTGGTGGTCCAGGAGGTAATGTTCAGTGAGGTCACCAAGTATGCCCACCTCCTCTTCGGGGTGAAGAGCGGCTATGAGAAGGAGGGGGTCTATATCAATGCCGAGCGGCGGCTCCACCTCTCCCAGCCCCTGGTTCCGTCGGACCTTCCCGACGATTGGGAGGTGATTCAAGGGATCGGCCGCCACTTCGATAGGGAGTTCCGCTACGGCAGTTCCCAAGAGATTTGGGATGAGGTGAGGAGAGTTGCCCCCTCCCGTTTCAGGGGGGCCAGCTACCAACTCTTGGCCGAAAAGCGGCTGGAGGGGCTCCAGTGGCCTATTGGGGAGAAGGGGGATACCCCGATCCTCCATGTCGGAAGATTTCGGACCGAAGATGGTTTTGCCTCCTTCCACTACCACCCCTACCAGATGCGGGGTATGGTGAAGGAGCTCCTCGCCCATAGAGATCCCCATTTCTATCTGGTGACGGGGCGGGCTATGGCCCACTACAACAATGGAGCTCAGACAGGGGCGAGTCCCCAGTTGGCCAAGCGGCACAGGGAGGATATTCTGCTGGTGAGCGAGAGAGATCGGGAGTTCTTCGAGGGGAGGGATCGGGTTGTCCTGGAGAGTCGGTATGGACGGAGTGGCCCCCTTCCCATCAGATATACCCGAACCTTAAAGCGGGGGGTTCTCTACACCACATTTCACCACATGAGGAGCCATATTAACTCCCTCTTTGGAGATGATCACGACCTGCTGGTGAAGACAGCCGCCTTCAAATCTATTAAAGTGAAGATCCTGTGAGCAGGGAGATCGGGAGAGTTGGGGAGGAGAGGGCGGTGGCCTATCTCGCCGATCGGGGATTTGAGATTGTGGAGACCAACTTTACCTCCCGCTACGGGGAGATCGACATTGTAGCCAGGAGAGGTGGGGTCCTCCACTTTATCGAGGTCAAATTTTCCCAATCTTCCGACGATCCCCACTGGTGGATTACCGAGAAGAAATTGAAACGGCTCTCCAGGACTGTAGAGTACTACCTCCATCGGAGAGGTGTGGAGCTCCCCTATCAGCTGGACGCCCTCACCATCTGGGGAGATGAGATCGATTTCATAGAGAATATCTCCCTCTGAAGGGCTTTCTCATGGGGATAGATGGCGGAGAGGAGGGGCTCTTCTGGGGCCTATCTGGAGAGAGATCATATCTTTTGAGTCCCATTTTATCACCTTGAGTTTGAGTCCCTTCATTGCCCATTAAGAAAAATGGAGTATAATTTCACCGAGAAATCGCCCGAGCCCCTATCTGGAGATATGGGAGAGAGGGCGATCGGACGGGGGAGTCTTCTCCCGTGGAAATATCAGGTTTGGGCGACAACCTTTGGCAGAGAGGGAGATTGAAGACCTTCAGGAGAGGGTATCTCCACTGTGAAGCCAGAACCCCTCGGTTACCGATGGGGAGTTCGCCAACCAAATTTCGCCGAGAATCCCTTGGTTTCGATCCTGGGGATATGGCGTGAGAGGGTTGGGGCATCAACCTTTGGCAGAGATGGTATAGGAGTTGGCCGGCCATCGGTCCCGGTCATCTTGTCGATGCCGCCTTGACAGGCACCATCGTTGAAGCCAGAATCCCCTACCCCAGATCTGGGGAGTATGCCAATCCCTAAAAAAATCCCTAAAATCTTGAAGGAAGGAGAGCAGAATGGGCAAGTATGTAGAACTCTCAAAAGGGAATTTTGACGAGGTTATCAAGAATAACAAGGTGGTGATGGTTGACTTCTGGGCCCCCTGGTGTGGACCGTGCCGCATGATCGCTCCCATTATCGACGAGCTAGCCGATGAGTATGAGGGGAAGGCGGTCATAGCCAAGGTCAATACAGACGAGGAGCAGGATATAGCCATTCAGTACGGTATCCGCTCTATTCCGACAATTCTCTTCTTCAAAGATGGAGAGTTGGTGGATCAGATGATCGGTGCCGCCAGCAAAGATGTTTTTAAACAGAAGCTGGACGCACTCCTCTCATAAATTGGCGGGGATCTCCCCGCCCTTTATCCTCCTGAAAGCCTCTTTATACTATCATCTTCTGAAGAATCCAAAATCTCCAAAGGACTTCCATGGTCGATCTCATAATCATTGGCGGCGGACCGGCCGGTCTGACAGCTGGGCTCTATGCAACCCGAGGCGGTCTCAAAGATGTAATCATGTTTGAGAAGGGGATGCCCGGAGGGGCCATCACCCAGTCCAGTGAGGTAGAGAACTACCCTGGCTACTGTGAACCTGTGACCGGAATGGAGCTCATGGAGTGCTGGCCCAAGCAGGCCATGAGGTTTGGGCTCCGCCATGAGATGAAGGAGGTGAGTCGGGTTGTGAGGGAGTGTGACGGAACCTTCACAATCCAGCTTGCCGACGGCTCCCAGGAGCGGGGAAAGGCGGTTATCGTCGCCACGGGGACAACTCCCAAGAAGGCCGGCTTCGAGGGGGAGGAGGAGTTTTTCGGACGGGGTGTCAGCACCTGTGCCACATGTGACGGCTTCTTCTACAAGGATCAGGAGGTGGCGGTCCTCGGAGGGGGGGATACAGCTCTCGAAGAGGCCCTCTATCTGGCCAAGATAGCCTCCAAGGTCTATCTGATCCATAGGAGGGAGAGTTTTAGGGCGGCTCCCAGCACAGTGGAACGGGTCAAGAAGAACCCCAAGATAGAGCTGATCCTCAACGCCACTGTGAAGCGGGCCTATGGCGACGAGATGGGGCTCCAGGGAGTTATCATCGAGCAGGAGGGGAGAGAGATCGACCTCAAAGTTCCGGGGCTCTTCGTCTTCGTTGGGAGCATAGTCAATACCCAGGTCCTCAAGCAGGAGGACGGAGGCTATCTCTGTGAACTCAACGAGAGGGGGGAGATTGTGGTCGATCTGAAGATGAGGACCTCCGTCCCCGGACTCTACGGCTGTGGAGATGTCCGGGCCGATTCGGCTCGGCAGGTGGTCTGTGCCGCCGGAGATGGGGCCACCGCCGCAGTCGATGTGATCCACTATATTGAGAAGATAGGAGAATTGAAGCCATGCTGAATGTCGGTATCTACGGAGGGAGTGGAAGGGTTGGAACTCTCCTCATCAAAAATCTCCGAGACGATCCCGATGCCCGACCGGCCATTGTCCATGTTCTCCAAGGGATAGAGGTCGATATTCCAGGGGTGACTATCACCAACGACATCGATACCCTCATTGAGAAGAGCGATGTGATCATCGATTTCACACTCCCAGAGGGGACGGAGGCCCTGGTGGAGAGGCTCCTCCAGAAACCCAAACCCTTGGTGAGTGGGACGACAGGGCTCAATGGCCACCAACAGAACCTAATGATCGAGCTCTCCAAGGTCGCTCCGGTCCTCTACGCCACCAACATGAGTCTCGGAATTGCCATTCTCAAGAGGTTGGTGGCCATGACCAGCGAGAAGTTGAGGGATTTCGATATTGAGATTGTGGAGATGCACCACCGCCACAAACGGGATGCCCCCAGCGGAACGGCTCTAACCCTGGCTGAGTATGCGGCCCGGGCCCGGGGATTGGATCTCAACAAGGTCCGGGTGAGTGGGAGAGATGGAAATATCGGGGAGCGGAGGAGAGATGAGATCGGAGTCTTCGCCCTGAGGGGGGGAGATATTGTGGGGCGCCACACCGTCGGATTCTACAACGATGGGGAGTTCATAGAGCTCCACCACACCGCCACCAGCAGGGATACCTTTGCCAAAGGGGCCATTCGGGCCGCCAAGTGGGTTGTGGGGCAGGAAGCGGGACTCTACAGTATCGATGATTGCTTGGGACTCTGATATGGTCGAGATGGGTGAAAAGTGCTCCGTCGTCGGGCTCTTCAATGTTCCCGAGGCGGCGAAATTTGCCTATTTCGGACTCTTCAGCCTCCAACATCGGGGCCAGGAGGCGGCTGGAATTGCCAGCAGTGATGGGGAGAAGATCCACCTCGTCAAAGGGAGGGGGTTGGTCACCCAGGTCTTCGATGGGGAGAAGTTGGAGCTCCTCACGGGAGATAGTGCTGTTGGCCATACCCGCTACTCCACGGCAGGGGAGGATTCGGTTCTGGATGCCCAGCCCATCTTCGCCCGTTATGACCTGGGCCAGATCGCCGTGGTCCACAACGGAAATTTGACCAATGCCAAGGAGGTACGGAGGGAGCTGATTAGGGAGGGGGCGATCTTCCAAACCTTCATGGATACGGAAAATCTGATCCACCTCATAGCCAGGAGCCAGAAGAGCCAGCTCTACGACAGAATTATTGAAGCCCTCCACAGAATTGAGGGGGCCTACTCCCTCATCTTCTTGAGTCGGAGAAAGATGTTTGCCGTCCGTGATCCCCATGGCTTCCGTCCCCTCTCCATCGGAAAGTTGAAGGAGGGGTGGGTCGTTGCCAGCGAGACCTGCGCCTTCGACCTCATCGGTGCCGAGTATGTGAGGGATGTGGTGCCCGGAGAGCTTGTGGTCTTCGAGAAGGGCAAGGAGCCCCGTTCTATCCAGGTCTTCGAGCCGACCCCCCACAAGTGTGTCTTCGAGTATATCTACTTTGCCAGGCCGGACAGCCTCATCTACGGGAAGAGCGTCTATGAGTTGAGGAAGGCCATGGGGAGGGAGCTGGCCAAGGAGTACCCCGTCCAGGCCGATATGGTCGTTCCCGTACCCGATAGCGGAGTGGCGGCGGCCCTCGGTTATGCGGAGGCCAGTGGAATTCCCTTTGAGATGGGGATCATACGGAACCACTATGTGGGGCGGACATTTATCGAGCCGACCCAGTCCATCAGGGATCTCAAGGTGAAGATGAAACTCAACCCCATTAAGGAGGTGATCCGGGGGAAGCGGCTCATAGTCATTGACGATAGTATTGTGCGGGGGACGACCTCCAGGAAGATTGTCGGTATCCTCAAGGAGTTTGGGGCCAAGGAGGTCCATATGCGGATTTCGGCCCCCCCCACCACGGGTCCCTGTTATTACGGAGTCGATACTCCGACCAAGGAGGAGCTCATCGCCTCCAAGATGAGTGTGGAGGAGACCAGAAGGTATATTGGAGCCGATACCTTAGCCTATCTTTCAATTGAGGGACTACTGAGGAGTGTCGGTAACGATCAAAGCTACTGTATGGCATGTTTCGATGGAGATTATCCTGTCGAAAAGAGAGAGTAAAGGCCTTTGCCGTTGCGAGAACTATTGACATTTGGGAGGTATCTCCGGAGAAAGTTTGGGAAGCCCATCAAGAAGATCCCCCTCGGTCTCTCTGGCTTCACCTGTCCCAACATAGATGGGCGGGTGGCCCGGGGAGGGTGTACCTTCTGCGAGAATGAATCCTTCAGCCCCAATCTGGCCCGGAGCAAGCGGCTCTTCCTCAATCCTGAGAGCCCCTCCAACCCCCTCCTGGCCACCCAGCTCCAGCAGATCGAGGAGCAGTACAACAGGACCCGCCTCCACTATCGGGAGTTAGGGTATAGGGGGTTCATCGCCTACTTCCAGGCCTTTACGAACACCTATGCCCCTCTGGAGACCCTGAAGAGGCTCTACGAGCACGCCCTCCAACAGCCAGAGTGTGTCGGTATCAGTATTGGGACCCGGAGCGACAGCATCACCGAAGAGGTTCTGGACTACCTGGTTCAGCTGGATAGGGAGTATGAGGTTTGGGTCGAGTATGGAATTCAGAGTGTCTCCGACAGAACTCTAGAGCGGATCAATCGGGGCCACGATGTGGCCAGTGTGGAGGAGTGGATCGGGAGGACCAAGGAGCGGGGGCTCAAGGTCTGTGGCCATCTCATTTTTGGTCTCCCTGGGGAAGATAGGGAGATGATGCTCTCCACCGTGGAGAAGACGGTGGAGTGGGGATGTGACGCCATCAAAATCCACCCCCTCTATCTGGTCAAGAATACGGCCCTTGCCATCGACTATTTCAAGGGGAGGTTTACACCGATCTCCCAGGAGGAGTATATTGAGGTTCTCCTGGAGGCCCTCAAGATGGTCCCCCAGGATATGATCATTCAGAGGGTGACGGCAGGAGTAGGGGACGAGACCCTCATCGCCCCCCAATGGTGTGCCGACAAGAACGCCCAGCTGGGGGCGATCCGTCGGGCTCTGCTGAAGGAGGGGCTCATCTACTGAGCTACTGCTCCTCCTTCTGGGCCTGGGGCATCTTGGTCGGCTCCTTCTTCTTGTTAAACTCTTTCATGAAGGAGCTCAGCTTCTCTTTCAACTCCTCGAAAATATCCTTGGTGCTCTCCTCTCCACCTAGGATGGATTCGATCTTCTCGATCTCGTCGAGGAGCGGTTTGTAATCCTCTTCGATTCGTCCATATCCCAGGGCTTGGGCGAGGAGGAGCTGTTCTTTGGCGTAGGCTGTCAACTTCTTGAGCTCCTCTCTGTCCGCATCCTCTTTGTCCTTTGTCAACTCGCTGGCCCTCTTGATGGCCTGCTCTGCCCGGAGAATGGGGAGGGGGATGACAACCTTTTCGACGACTAGTGTCTCCAAGACCTCCACAAGGAGTCTGATGGCCTCGTCAAATTTCTCCGCTTCGATCTGGGGAACGATGGCCTTGAGGGCGACAGGATATGTGCCGATGGGGAGGGTCGTAATGTAGATGTCGAGCTCGCTGGCTAGATTGATCATAATGTCCCTAGCGGCTTGGAGTTCTCCACTCTCAATGAGTTCCTTGACCACCCGCTTCGCTTCTATAATGTCATCTACCGTTCCGGGGAAGTCTATGATCTGCTCCTTCACATCGACGGGAACCAGTTGGAGACTGGGATCTCGGGCGATGAGAACCTCCAGCTTTCCGAGGACCTTCTCAATGGTGGCCAGAGCCTCCTCTTTATTCTTCTTCTTGAGGTGGTCGATGACCTCCATGACCATATTGACGGCATCTACCGCCTCCTGGGCCACTTTTCTATCCTGCTCCCCTACATACTCCTCTTTGGCCTTCTCGACCTTCTGGGTCACCTCTTTCTGTTCTTCCAGTCGCTTCTTGCTCATGTGAGCCTCCTTTGGTTTGGTTTTTTTATTTCGTAATTATAAGGGAATATGAGCATTAGGACTGCTACTAAAGTAGCACTCCTGGGGAAAAGGGGGAGGTATAATGAAATTTATGGCCAAACTTCTCCTCTCCCTCCTCTTTGCCCTCATCGCCCTCCTCCTCTCCCTCAATCTCCACCGCTTCTTCGTTGTGGAGGAGGTTGTTCCCCAGATCGAAAGGGAGCTGGAGACCCGGGCCACCACGGAGTTTCTGGAGAGACGGATAGAGGAGGCCCTCTCCCGAAACGATCTGGAGGAGGGGAGGGAATTTCTGGAGTTGGCCCGATCTCTCCGGCGGGAGATCGATGGGGAGCTGGTTGCAGAGTTGGAGAGGAGAGAGGGGTCTGTGGAGCAGAGGTGGGAGGAGATCAAGGAGTTCACCCGAGGTTTTCTGAAGGGAGAGGCTGACGGGAGATACTCCCTGGCCGGCTCCCTCGTCTCCGATTTGACCATTGTCGGTGATCTACGGGATCTCTACAGAGAGGGGAAGCGGTACATCGGCGGAGAGGAGTATGATCCCTTCATCTTGGGGCTCTCGGCTGTCGGTGTCGGGTTGGGTCTCTCGACAGTCGCCTCCCTGGGAGGGACGGCCCCCCTCAAGAGCGGAGTCTCCCTCTTGAAAGTTGCCAGGCGGTCGAAGGCCCTTACCGGAAACTTTACGCGGAGGTTGGTTTCGAGGCTCTCCCGGAGTGTCGATCTCCGGATGGTAAAAGAGATGGACTTTACCTCACTGAGGGGTTTGAGGCGGAGCTCCTCCAAACTCTTGGAGCGGATCGATCTCTCCCCCCTCCGAAGGGTCTTGAAAGATCTGGAGGAGCTCTCCAAAAATGGATCTCCCCTGGAGACCCTGGAGATCCTCAAATATGTCGAAGATGAGAGAGATCTCCGGCGAGCCGTCAAACTCTCCCGAAAGTTTCGGGGTCGGACGGCGACGGTCCTCAAAGTTTTGGGTAAAGGGGCCCTCCGGGGGAGTAGGATTGTCGTCAAGAGGGGGAGATATTACGGACTTGTCCTCTTCTCGGCTTTCCTCTCGGTCCTCCTCTCCCTCACCTTCCTCGTCGCCTTTCTAGTTCCTTCCCTTAAGAGATTGGGCCGTCGCCGAAAGCCTCCATCACCTGGCGATCCGTCCCCGACTACACCCTCTCCGAGTTCTCGGAGCCTTGAGGATCAGATCGGCCAGGGGGGTACGGGATGAGATCTCCCCCTTGAGATTGATCCTCATCTCTGTAAGGTACCCCCTTTTACAGATAAATTTGACCCGCTTGCCGGCCCCCTTGCCGAAGGCTTTGTCAAAGACCCGCCTGATTTTGTAGGTCTGGACAATCTTCCCCCTGTGGTCGAGGAAGAATTGGCGGACGGGAGAGTCGTTGAGCTGGGAGACCAAGGCGATGGAATCGAGGAAGTAGATTTCAGGATCGCCATAACAGCTTCCGTGCTTCACCCACTCATGGTTGTGGAGGCCGCTGAGACTTCCGGGCATGTAGGTATAGAGGAGTTCCTGGAGCTGGGGGGAGAGTTTGAGGGGGATCTTATCCCAGCGCCCCCGTTTGTCGAGGATCTTCTGGCGGGCCGAGACTTTGCAGTACTCCCTCCCCTTGGGCCAGAGGCCGTGGAGGGTAAAATTGGAGAGCCAGAAGGGAAGGGGTTTCCGACACTCCCTGTACCGTTCCACCTTACAGACAGAGGGGAACCACTGGACAGCTAGGACCGCCCTCATCTCCTTGGCGAAGAGGGAGAGGGCCAGAAGAAAGGGGAGGAGTATCTTCATCATTGAGCGCTCCTTTCAGCCTTCTCTCGGATACCACTCATGCCGAAACGGCTCCTCAACTCATTCCTGATGAGCTCCGGGGAGATCTCCACAAGGGCCAGGGCGACAAGGGCATGGTAGAGGAGGTCGGCCCCCTCGTGGATAATCTCCTTCCGCTCCCGATCCTTGACGGCCAGAGAGAATTCGGCGGCCTCTTCGGCTACCTTCTTCAGTATAGCATTCTCACCTTTCTGGAAGAGTTTGGCTGTCCAGCTCTCCGTCGGATCTCCCCTCTCCTTCCGCTCCAGTATGGTATGGTAGAGGAGATCGACTATATCGTCGCCGTAGAGCTCTTTGGGATCGTCAATCTGCTCCCCTACAATCTCTCCCCTCTCAAGATCCTTATGGAAACAGCTCCTCTGCCCCGTATGGCAGGCCGCTCCCTTCTGTTCCACTTTGAGGAGGAGGGCGTCGCTGTCGCAGTCCAAGGCCATGGAGAGGACCTTCTGGGTGTTCCCGCTCCTCTCCCCCTTCTTCCAGAGCTTCTGGCGGCTCCTGGAGTAGTAGTGGGCGTAGCCGCTCTCCACGGTCTTCTGGAAGGCCTCCCTGTTCATGTAGGCCAACATGAGGACCTCTCCACTCTCCCCCTCCTGGACAATGACCGGAATGAGGGGATTTTTCTCCCAATCGATCTGAAACTCCATAGTTACTCCTCTGTCGAAATGGGCAGATTTTCTATTATCCGTTGCTGGGCTAGTTGGCAGTAGGCCCTGTCTATCTCCACTCCTACCCCCCTCCTCTCCAGTCGGGCGGCTTCGATGAGGGTGGTCCCGCTTCCCAGGAAGGGGTCGAAGACCGTATCCCCTAGATAGCTGAAGAGCTTGATACACCGCCTCGGTAGCTCCCTGGGGAAGGGGGCGGGGTGGCCGACCCTCTTCTTGCTCTCGCCGGGGAAGGTCCAGAGACCGTTGGTCCACTCCATAAACTCCTCCTTGGTGATGTCGCTCTCCCCTCTGTAACTCTTCTTCCACTGCTCCTTGTAGAAGAGGATGATGAGCTCTACAGGGGCGATGACATAGGGAGCGCTTGCACTCATCCAGCTCCCCCACGCCGTTCGTCGGCTGATGGTCCCCTCGTTCCAGACAATGGTACTCTGGTAACTCCACCCCGCCTCCTGGGCTACTCTGATCAGGTCGGCCCCGACGGGACGGATTCCCCCTTTGTTCTTGTCCAGGGGGACATTGAGGCAGAGCCGAGCACTGGTATTGCTCCAGCGGTAGCAGTTGGAGAGCCAGCGGTAGCTGAATTGGAGGTACTCCTCGTAGGTTAGGGTATCGGAGTGCTCATTGTAGTCGATCCCCACATTGTAGGGAGGGGAGGTGACGATGAGGTCTATGAAGGGTTTGGAGAAGAGCTGGCTGTCGAGAATATCGGCGTTGTAGATGGCGATATGCTCGTCGTGAAATAACGGTTTCAAGAGACTTCCTTTTCGGTTGGGAGATGGGAGGGGAGCCCCCCTCCTCACTGGTTGGCGGCAGAGGTCGCTTTTTTGCGGTCTGAACTGTTGATCCAGATATTGGGTACGGTGCCGCCTGGAGTCAGGAAGATTTTGGCATCTCGATTTACCTTGAGAGCCTCGTTAAACTGGCCCTGAACCTCGATCTCCTTGAGTCTCAAGAGTTCGGGAGAGAGGCTCTGGGCAATCTCTCTGTTGGCTTGGGCCTTGGCCCGGGCCTCTATCATTATTCTATCGGCCTCTCCCTGGGCTCTGATCTTCTTGGCTTCGGCCTCCCCTTTGGCTTGGGCGGCCCGCTTCTCGGCCTCCTGCTTGGCCTTCTCCACCTCATACTTCATCCGCTCCGCCTCCTGCTTCGCTATCTGGACCCTCTCGATCTGGGCCTTGATCTTGGGGGGGAGTTTGATGGCCCTCAGCTGGACGGCGATGAGCTCTACAGGCTTGTTGGGGAGTTTGTTGATCTCCTCGGCAATGGCGTTCTGGATCTTGATGGCGATCTCATTCCTCTTGACAGGGAGATCCTCGGCCTTGTACTGTCCAATCACATTACGGACCACATCTCGGACTACAGGGTTGATGATCTTCTCCTCCCAGTTGAGTCCCCACTCCGCTATGGTCTGGGGGGCTTTGAAGGGGTTGAGGCGATACTGGACGGTGAGTTCAATATCGACAGGGAGTCCCCGGGCGTCGAGGACCTCAATGGCCGGACGGAGGAGAACTCCTCCCCCATATCCCGGAGTATCGACACTGCTCTTGTAATTGATGACCCGAACCCGGGTATCGACTTTGATGATCTTCTGGATCCCCGGAATGAAGAAGTGGATGCCGGGCTCCAGGGGGATAGGGTCAAATTTCCCAGCGGTCACCTTGATCCCCACCTGTCCCGATTCGATGATGGCGTAGGGTTTGGCGATGAAGAGGAGGACGGCTACGGCTATGAGGGCGTAGAGGAGGGCCGCCTTCTTCCCCCCATCCTTGAAGGGAGAGGGGTCGTCGTTTGAGGTCTCTCTTCTGTTAAAGTAGTCGTTGAGATCTGCCGGCATAGCTGTTCCTTCACTAGTTAAATATAGGTGAGCATAGAGTCGTACTCCCTATTTCGCCCATAGACAATATCGAAATAGGCCTCCTGGAGCCTCTCGGTCAGGGGTCCCCTCCCTCCATTTCCAATGGTCCGTCCATCGACCTCCCGGATAGGGGTGACTTCGGCCGCAGTCCCTGTGAAGAAGGCCTCGTCGGCGATATAGACCTCATCTCTAGTCACCCTCCGCCGTTCAATGGGGATACCCATATCTTTGGCAATTCTGATAATCGTATCCTGGGTAATGGATTCCAGGGAGTTATCATTGGGAGGGCTGATGAGGACTCCATCCCTGACCAGGAAGAGACACTCTCCGCTCCCTTCGGCCACAAACCCTTCATCGTCCAGGAGGAGAGCCTCCTCATACCCCGCTCTGATCGCCTCATATTTGGCCATCTGGGAGTTGAGGTAGTTGGCTACAGCTTTGGCCTTCCCCATTGTCGATTTGACGCTGTTTCTGGCGAAGGAGGAGACCTTTACCCGAATACCTTTCTGGAGCCCCTCCTCTCCCAGATAGGCCCCCCACTTCCAGGCCGCTATGGCCACATTGACAGGAGCGTTGACATGGTAGAGTCCCATGACCCCATATCCCAGATAGATGAGGGGGCGGATATAGACATTGGAGTCGAAGTCATTTTTCCTCAAGAGCTCTATCTGGGCCTCCATCAGTTCTTCCAGAGAGTAGGGGGCTTTGATGGCCACAATTTTAGCGGAGTTGAGTAACCGTTTGGTATGGTCTTCAAGTCGGAATATGGCCAATCCCCGATCGGTCTTGTAGGCTCGGGTCCCCTCAAAGACCCCATTTCCGTAGTGGAGGGTATGGGTCAGAATGTGGACCTTGGCCTGGTCCCACTCTACAAGTCTGCCGTCCATCCAGATATAATCTGCCTTTTCCACTCTACTCCTTTAAAAAGTTGTTGTGTAAAAATCTCACAGGGCTCTCCTCTCTCGGAGAGAGACAGAGAGATCCCCTCTCCATCTCTCTCTATCTCTCTTCTCCCTGGTACCAACTCTTCTGAAATATTTGGTCGTCCATCGACCTTTCGGAGTGCTGGACTCCGTAGCGGTTGCCGATCCCGTGGGATAGCCGCCGCTGTGGAAGCGGTGCCCCTCCACACCAGAGGAGCTCATCCCCTTCTGGGCGCCTTAAAACGGGACCCTTCCTCTAGGGGTCGGCTACTTCTATGTGCAAAGTATACCAAATTTGGAAAGTGGGCGGGGAGGGAGGATCCCTCGGGGTCCAATCCTGGAGGTTTCTTTGAATAACGAGATTGAGATATAATTTAAGCTAAAAGTAGCAAGAGGAGTTCTCCATGGTTGAAGCGAAAATCTATTTCGGTTCCACTCCGGCGACCAAAGAGGAGGTTGTAGAGGTCCGAAGCCCCTTTGATGGGCGGGTTGTGAGTAGTTATCCCAAGTGTGACCCCTCCGACGGGGAGCGGGCCCTCCAGATTGCCCAGGAGGCCTTCCGCAGGCACCGCTTCTCCCCTCTCTCCCAGCGGATAGCGTGGCTCCGAGATGTGGCGGAGAGACTCAGGGAGCGGAAGGAGGAGTTTGCCCGAATGATCACAGATGAGGTGGGGAAACCCATTACCTTCAGCCGTATCGAAGTGGATCGGGCCATCGAGACCATAACCCTCTCCGCCGATTTTGCCCCCTCCCTGGTGGGGGAGACTATCAACACCGATGCCACTCCCAGCGGGAGGAGGACGGTCAGCTTCTACAAGAGGGTCCCCTTGGGGGTCGTTGTGGCCATCACCCCCTTCAATTTCCCCCTCAATCTCTCGGCCCATAAGTTGGCCCCAGCTCTGGTGGCGGGGAATAGTGTGGTCTATAAGCCGACTCCCGAGGCTCCAGCGACAGGGTATCTCCTGGCCCAGCTCTTCATTGAGAGTGAGTACGCCTTGGAGGATGCCCTGAGCCTTGTCTATGGAGATGCCGAAGTGGGTTCCGCCCTGGTCCAGAGTGAAATTCCGAGGAAGATCAGCTTCACGGGGAGCGTTCCTGTCGGAAAGATTATCTGTAGAAATGCGGGGATCAAGAAGGTGAGTCTCGAACTCGGAGGGAATGCGGCTACCTATCTGGATCGGAGCAGTGATATAAGGGAGGCGGCTAGTCGGTGTGCCGTTGGAGCCTTTGTCAATAGTGGCCAGGTCTGTATCAGCCTCCAGAGGATCTATGTCCACAAGGATATATATGAGGAGTTTGGAAGGGCCTTGGTGGAGGAGACCGAGAAGCTGAAGGTGGGAGACCCCTACGACCCCGAGACCTTCATGGGCCCCCTCATCAGCGAAGATGCGGCCCTCCGGGCCGAAAGGTGGGTGGAGAGTGCCGTCAAGGCGGGGGCCCGTCTCCTCCTGAAACCGAAGCGGGAGGGGCGCTACTTCTACCCAGCCATTCTGGCAGATGTGACCGATGAGATGGAGATAGTCTGTGAGGAGGTCTTTGCCCCCATAGTGAGTCTGGTCAAGGTGGAGGGGTACGATGAGGCCATGGAAAAGATCAACAACTCTCCCTACGGCCTCCAGTTCTCCATCTTCACCAAAGATATAGAGCTGATCAAGAGGTTCATCGATGAGGCTGAGGCGGGGGGAGTGGTAGTCAATGATATTCCAACCCTCCGTTTCGATATTCAGCCTTACGGCGGGGTGAAGTACTCCGGGATAGGACGGGAAGGGCCGAAATTTGCCCTCCAGGAATATACAGAGATCAAATCTGTGGTGATTGTATGAAGATCCTGCTCATCGAAGATGACCGTCTCTACGGGAAGCAGGTCAAGGTACTCCTCCGGGAGAGGCTTGGAATTGAGGTCGATGTGGTCCGGAGTCTAGAGGAGTATCGGAGCCTGGAGAGTGTGGAGGAGTACAAATATATCCTCCTCGATATCTATCTGAAGGATTGTATGGATTGCGGGCTGGTCGACGAGCTCATCGCCAAGGATAAACCGATTATTGTCATCACCTCGTCGGAGAATCTGGAGATCTTCGAGAAGTACAGCAGGAAGAAGATCATAGACTATGTGATCAAACACGATATGGTTCGGCTGGAATATCTGATCATGAAATTGAAGATCCTCCGCTTTCTGGAGGAGTACGGGGTCCTCCTGGTCGAAGACTCCCGGAGCTACAGGCGCTACCTCTACACCTTCTTCCATACCTACTACCCCTACTCCAACATCATGTTGGCGGGGAGCAAGGCGGAAGCCCTGGAAATTCTGGAACATAACGACGATTTTATCAAGCTGGTTATCACCGACTATGTTCTGGACGGCAACGAGACGGGGCTCGATCTGGTCAAGGCTATCAGGCAGAACTATCTCTATGAGGATATTGCGGTGGTGGCCCTTATGGCGATGGACATCAACAATATGATGGCCCGTTTCCTGAAGTCGGGGGCCAACGACTTCCTGGACAAGAGCTTCTCCAATGTGGAGTTTGTCTGTCGGATAGACAATGTGATCAAATCGATGATCCAGTTCGAGGAGATCAAGAACTATTCGACAAAAGACTATCTGACAGGGTGTTATAACAGGCGGTACCTCTTCGATGCGGGATTGAAGATGTACTACAGCCTCAAGAGGCTAGACAAGGATGTCTCCATCGCCATTATGGATCTAGACCACTTCAAGGATCTCAACGACACCTACGGCCACCTGGCCGGCGACCTGGTCCTCAAAGATTTTGCCCGTATCCTCCAGAACAGTATTCGGGGGAGCGACTTTACCGTCCGCTACGGAGGGGAGGAGTTCCTCCTCTTCCTGGGCTCCTGTAATCGGGAGATGGCCAAGAAGATTGTGGAGGAGCGGGTCAGGGCCGAGGTGAAACGGAGTGTGGTCAGGTATGAAGATGAGGAGATCACCTACGACTTCTCCTGCGGAATATGCGATACAGGGGAGACCTTTGAGGATCTCATCAAAGGGGCCGACAAGAAGCTCTACGAGGCCAAGAAGGTGAGGGGGGTGACCATTGCCTAGGAAGAGAAGGGTTGCCGTCAGCGCCTGTCTCCTGGGGAGGAAGTGCCGTTACGACGGGGGAGATAGGCTGGATAGGGAGCTGGTCTCCCAGTTGGAAGGGTGTGAAGTGATCCCCTTCTGTCCCGAAGAGGCCATCTTGGGGGCTCCCCGGGAGACCATCGATTTAGTGGATGGGAGGGCTATTGGAAACAGGAGTGGGAGAGATTACAGCCGAGCCATTGAGGAGGAGGCCCACCGCTTCATTAGGGAGAACCCGGAGATCGATGAGATCTACCTCAAATCCAAATCCCCCAGCTGTGGCCTCGCTTCGGCCCGGCTCTACGATGGGGATAAGAGGCTCTTATCCCAGGAGGGGACGGGGTTATTTGCAAAAGTTCTAAAAAAATGGTATAAAAGTGCAAAAATCGAGGAGAGGAGATGATAGAGATAGGTCGAGAGGCTCCCCCCTTCTGTCTCCCCAACCAGGATGGAGTCGAGATCTGTCTCCACGATTTGAGGGGAAAATGGGTGATCCTCTACTTCTATCCCCGGGACAACACTCCCGGCTGTACCCGGGAGGCCCAGGAGTTCACCGAGAGGCTCCGGGATTTGGAAGAGCTGGGAGCCGTTGTAATCGGAGTGAGCCCCCAGGGGTGCGAGAGCCACAGGAGATTTGCGGAGCGCCACAATCTGGAGGTGATGCTCCTCTGTGACGAGGGGAGAGAGGTGATCAAGGAGTACGGAGCCTGGGGGAAGAAGAGGAGTTACGGCAAAGAGTATGAGGGGGTCCTTCGGAGTACGGTCCTCATCGATCCAGAGGGAAAGGTTCGGGAGGTCTGGAGAAATGTCAGGGTCAAGGGCCATGTCGATCGGGTCTATGAGAAATTGAAAGAGAAGGTAAAGGAGGAGCGTGGAGTATAGAAGCTATAATCTGAAGAGTTTTGTCAAACATCCCCTTGTGGCGGACCATCTCTCCGCCCAGGAGATCGAAGAGATACGGGTAGTCGCCCAGGTTTTCCCCTTCAAGGTCAACAACTATGTGATTGAGGAGCTCATCGATTGGGAAAATTACAGGAACGATCCCATCTTCAGGCTCACATTTCCCCATAGGGAGATGTTGTCTGAAGAGGATTTCCAGCGGGTCCAGAGGGCCCTTAACGATCCTGAAGAGCTTAAAAGGGTGGTGGAGGAGATCCGTCTCAAACTGAACCCCCATCCGGCCGGACAGCTCCAGAACATTCCGGAGATCAATGGGGAGCGGCTGGAGGGGAGCCAACACAAGTATCGGGAGACCATTCTCTTCTTCCCGAAGCAGGGACAGACCTGTCACGCCTACTGTACCTTCTGCTTCAGGTGGCCCCAATTTGTCGGTATGGAGGAGCTCAAATTCGCCTCAAAGGAGGTTCAGCTCCTCATCGACTATGTGAAGGCCCATCCGGAGATTACCGATCTCCTCTTCACAGGGGGGGATCCCCTCATTATGAGTACCCGTCTCCTGAGGGCCTATATCGAACCTCTCCTGGATGCCGCTATCCCCCATCTCAAAAATATCCGTATCGGAACTAAAACCCTCGGTTTCTGGCCCTACCGCTTCCTCACCGATCGGGATGCCGACGATCTCCTCCAGCTCTTCAGGGAGATTCGGGAAGCGGGATACCATCTGGCCTTCATGGCCCACTTCAACCACTACAGGGAGCTCCGGACGGAGGCTGTCAGAGAGGCTGTCAAACGGATCAGGGAGACCGGAGCCATCATTAGAACCCAATCCCCAGTCCTCCACCATATCAACGATGATCCCGACATCTGGGCCACAATGTGGCGGGAGCAGGTGGCCCTCGATATGATCCCCTACTATATGTTTCTGGCTCGGGATACAGGGGCCCAGCACTATTTCGGAGTTCCGTTGGCCCGGGCTTGGGAGATCTACAGGGGGGCCATCAGCCAGGTGAGCGGCCTGGCCCGAACGGCTCGGGGGCCTAGTATGAGTGCGACGCCCGGGAAGGTCGCCATCGTCGGAGTCAGCGAGATTGGAGGGGAGAAGGTTTTCGTCCTCAACATGCTCCAGGCCAAGAGGCCAGAGCTGGTGGACCGCCCCTTCTTTGCCAAGTATGATCCGGAGGCTCTCTGGCTCGACGATCTCCAGCCCGCCTTCAGTGACAAGTTTATTTTTGAGTAAACCATATTGTGGTATAATCCTTCGCCTAAAAAACCCATGCGCTAATCCTTGAAGGGTTGCGGGTTCTCCCGTTAATGAGCGCAGAGGCCAAACCTTAACTATCAAGGAGACCAGATGGTAACGATGAAAGACCTGCTCGAATGCGGGGTCCACTTTGGACACCAGACGAGGCGGTGGAATCCGAAGATGAAGCCCTTTATCTTCGGAGTGCGGAAGAATATCCACATTATCGACCTCCAGAAGACTCTCCGCTACTTCAGATATACCTACAATGTGGTGAGAGATGCGGCCAAGGAGGGAAAGACCATTCTCTTCGTCGGAACGAAGAAGCAGGCGAAGAACGCCATTGAGGAGCATGCCAAGAGGTGCGGTATGCCCTATGTCAACTCCCGATGGCTCGGAGGGACTCTGACCAACTTCAACACGATCAGAAAATCTATCAGGAAGCTTGAGGTGATTGAGGAGATGGAGGAGAGCGGCCAGATGGAGCTCCTCACCAAGAAAGAGGCCCTCATGCTCAAGCGGAAGAAGGAGAAGCTGGAGAACTATCTCGGCGGAATTCGGGATATGAAACAGCGGCCCGATATGCTCTTCGTCATCGATGCTGTCCGGGAACATATTGCCGTCAAGGAGGGGAACAAGCTGGGGATACCTATCATCGCCCCCCTCGATACCAACTGTGATCCCGACCTCATCGACTACCCCATTCCCGGCAACGACGATGCCATCAGGAGTATCCAGCTCTTCTGTCGGGAGATCGCCGATGCCATCATCGAAGGGAAAGAGTTGAGAGCCCAGGAGATGGAAGAGGGTGAAGAGGAGGATATGATCGCTCCTATCACCGAAGAGGAGAGAAGGGAACTCATTGAAGAGGCTGTCTCCGAAGAGGAGGAAGTGGTTGAAGAGGAGGTCGTCCAAGAGAATCTCCAGGAGCAGGTGAAAGAACCAGTAAAAGTGAAAGAGGAGGAGCGATAATGGCAGTTACAGCGGCCCAGGTAAAGGAGCTCCGAGAGAGGACCGGTGCGGGTATGATGGATTGTAAGAAGGCCCTCCAGGAGGCTAACGGCGATATGGAGAAGGCCATCGAGATCCTCAGGAAGAAGGGGATCGCCAAGGCGGCTAAGAAGGCCGACAGAGTGGCTAGTGAGGGGACGATCGCCGTAGAGATCGACGCCGACGGCAAGTGTGCCTCCATTGTGGAGGTCAACTCTGAAACAGATTTCGTCGCCAAGAATGAGAATTTCCAAGGGTTGGTAGAGAGGATCAAGGGACAGATCGCCGCCAAGCAGGTGGAGAGCGTTGAGGAGCTCTACAGGAGCGAGATAGATGGGGTCCTCTTCGAGGAGTATATGAAGGCCCAGATCGCCAAGATCGGAGAGAATATTGTGGTCCGCCGCCTCGATCGGATCTGTGTCGATGGGCCCGGAATTGTGAGTGGCTACCTCCACATGGGCGGAAAGATCGGGGTCATCGTAGCCGCGGCCTGTGATCGGGAGGAGACCTGCGACTCCATCAAGGATCTCCTCAAGGATATAGCGATGCATATTGCCGCCATGAACCCCCGTTACCTTGATGAGTCCTCCATTCCCCAGGAGGTGATAGAGAAGGAGAAGGAGATTGCCCGGGCCCAGTTGGAGAAGGAGGGGAAACCGGCCAACATCATTGAGAAGATCATTCCGGGTAAGATCAAGAAATTTGTGGAGGAGAATACCCTTCTCGGTCAAAAGTTTGTGAAGGATGATAAGAAGAGTGTCCAGCAGGTCCTCCAAGAGGCCGCCAAGGCGGCAGGGGGTGAGGTCAAGATCATCGGCTTTGTCCGATATGAGTTGGGCGAGGGAATTGAGAAGAAACAGGAGGATTTTGCCGCCGAAGTTGCCGCTCAGATGAAGTAGGGCTGGGGGAGAGGGATATGGAGCGGCAGGGAACCTCTCCCCTCCTCTCTGTGAGAGCCCTCTCCCACCGGTTCGACTACCAGCTCTTCGAGGACCTCTCCTTCTCCCTAGGCAAGGGGGAGAGCATGGCGGTCATCGGGAAGAGCGGGAGCGGCAAATCGACGCTCCTCCATATCTGCTCCACCCTCCTTCCGCCCCGAAAGGGAGAGGTGGAACTCTTCGGAAGGAAAGTTTACAGCCTCCCCCAGAGGGAGCTCCTTCTCATTCGGCGTTTCCATGTCGGTATCGTCTTCCAGTCCCACTACCTCTTCAAAGGTTTCACAGCCATGGAGAATATCGAAGTAGCGGCCATTATGGCGGAGAGAGAGATAGATAGGAGGCTCCTAGAGCGCTTCGGTATTCTCCATGTTCTGGATAAAAAGGTGTCGGAACTGAGTGGGGGGGAACAGCAGAGGGTCAGCATAGCTCGGGTCTTGAGCAAGAGGCCGAAGATTATCTTTGCCGACGAGCCTACGGGAAATTTGGACGGCCAGACGGCCCAGGAGGTTATGGAGGTGATCTTCGACTATGTGAGGAGGGAGGCGGCGGCCCTCTTCCTCGTCACCCATGATGAGGAGTTGGCGAGGAGTTGCAAGAGACTCTATCGGCTGGAGGAGAGGAGATTGATCCCCCTTCAGTAGGGGGTGGCTTCCCGAACCATTCGGTTAAATGCCGAGAGGGCCTTCTTGGCCAATCTGTAGTCTTCGACGAAGTAGATGAGCTCATAATTCCTCTTGAAGGCCGAGTAACTCCAGTTGGCGGAGCCGAAGACCAGCCGTTTTCCATCGATGATGGCCAGTTTCATATGCATCTTTCCCATGAAGTCCCGGGTCCTCAATTTCTTCCCCTCCAGTGTGAAAACCTCAATCCTCCTATATTTGGCGAGGTAGCCGATCTGGGAGTATCGGCTCTTGAGGGCCTGATCCCTATCGAAGATCACCCGAACATGGACCCCCCGCTTGGCGGCACCCTTCAATCTCTTGGCTATGGTATGGTTGGTGAAGCTGTAGATGGCTACATCGATTGTACTGTGGGCCTGGTCGATCCAGCGGAGTAACTGTTTGAGTGCCTGCTGGGATTCGTAGGGCATGAAGAGGAGATCGCCGCTAAACAATTGGAGGACGAGAATCGATAATAGGAGGAGTCTTTTCACCACCTGTCCTTTCCCGAATAGTGAGGATATTAAAGCGAAAAAAGATGAATGGGAGCGACCATGAGACTGCTGTTGATCAATAAGAATCCCGTTGTTTCCCGTATGATGCAGATGAGCGTCCCGAAGGCGGGCTTCGATATTGAGGAGTGTGAGAGCGTCTATGATCTGCCAACGGGGGAGTATGAGGTCGTTGTCATCGACGATGAGATGTACGACCAGAACTTCCTCCAGGACATCAAGCAGAATATCAAATATTACCAGCTGGGGATCATCACCTCGGCCAAGAGTGGCAACCTCCAGGATTTCGATTTTGTCCTGACCAAGCCATTTCTCCCTACCGATCTCATAGAGATTTTGAGGCGGGTCAAGGGGGAGATAGAGAATCAGAAGCAGAAGCTCCCTCCTCCTGTAGAGCCCCAGCAGAAAGATCAGGAGGAGTTTGGGAACTTTCTGAAGAGTGAGGAGAGTTTCTTAGGGACAGAGGAGCGGATTGTGGAGATAGAGGAGCCCCAGGAGGAGTCGCCCTTTGTCGTCCCCTCCCAGGATCGGGGGGGACTCTTTAAGGAGGAGGAGGTCCAGGAGGTGGCCCAGCTCTTGAAGGAGCCCTCCCCAGAGCCGACAATCTCCCTCAAGGAGGACTCCCCCTTTGGAAGGGAGGAGAGCTCCCCCTTCCCAGAGCCTGAAATTACCCTGAAGAGTGAGGATCTCTTCGGTAAGGAGGAGAAGGTAGAGAGTGTGGAGGAGTTGGGAAAGGTGGAAAAGGAGGAGAAGGAGGATCCCTTTGCCTCCCTTGGTGCCCCCTTTGAGACCAAGGAGGAGGAGCTCTTCAAGAGCCCCTCTCCCCAACCCACCCCCCAGCCAGCTCCCGAACCTATAACCCGTCTCCAAGAGCCCCCTTCTATCGATGAGAGCCCTACCAACACCCCCATAGCCTCCTCTCCCCTCTCTACGACGGAACCCCCCATCTCGGCTGAGGCCCTCTTGGGAGAGGTTGAGGAGAAAGAGGTCGATGAGAGGGGTAAGGAGCAGAAGAAGCCGACCCTTGAGGATCTGAAGCGGGAGCTGGGCCGTCTCGATGTCCAGGGGCTCCGGGAGATTCTGGACGGCATGCAGTTGGAGATCACCATCAAGATCAGCTATCCGGACAAGAAAGATGTTTAAACGGGGTGCCTGTCTCCTCCTCTCCGGCCCCAGCGGAGCGGGAAAGAGTACCCTCATCGGGGAGCTCCTCAGAGAGTTTGATGATATTTACTTCAGTATCTCCACCACAACCCGAAAGAGACGGGAGGGGGAGGTTGAGGGGAGGGATTACTATTTTGTCTCTCCCCAGGAGTTTCGGGAGGGGATTGAGAAGGGGCTCTTCCTCGAATGGGCAGAGGTCCACGGGAACTACTACGGAACCTCCCTCCAGCCCGTTCTCCAAGCCCTGGAGGAGGGGAAGTTGGTCCTCTTCGATATAGATGTCCAAGGCTTCCTCTCGGTCAAAAAGAGCCCCATCGCCTCTGTCACCACCTCTGTCTTCATCACTCCCCCTTCCCTGGAGGAGTTGAAGAGGCGGCTGGAGGAGAGGGGGAGTGACGATCCCGCCACAATAGAGAGGAGGTTGGAGAATGCCAGAAGGGAGATCGAGTATATGGGGGAGTATGACTACATTCTGGTCAATGATGACCTGGAGAGGAGCCGGAGGGAGATAGTGGCCTTCGGAACCGTCGCCCGCCTCAAACGGGATAGGGAGGAGGTGGAGGCCTTCATAGAGAGGTGGATCCATACCCATTAGTCGACTCCCGCCGAAAATTGTCTCTAAATTCCCCTGACTCAATCAATAGTCAGGGCTTCCCGCTTCAACGGTTGCCTCACGGCAACCTCCCCAGACTCTCCGAGTCGTTAGTCCCCTATGACAGCTTGGCTATCGCTGTTTTTTGTGCTATTGTATGTTTATGCAATGGGGAAATTCATCTCCCTCCGATCTTGTTTGAATTTCGTTTAAAAGAGGGAGGGCTGGAGCGGTCCAAACCGATGGCTGTGGAGGTAGCTCTGGCGGGATCGGCCTCTCCGGTTGGCCAGTCATCTACCGATGAAACAGGAAGCTCCCCCTTCGGGGTGGGGGAGCTCACCTCAATTTTAAGAAAGTTGTTGTATTATTTTGGGTAATTTTTCCTAAAGGAGCAGAAATGGGTATGCCGAGTATGCCTGAGTTACTGGTAATTCTTGCTATTGTGGTACTCCTCTTCGGAGCCAAGAAGATCCCCGAGCTGGCTAAAGGGATCGGAAGCGGAATCAAGAATTTCAAGAAGGCCATGAGGGAGGATGACGATGAAGTTGCCCAGACGACCCCTCCCAAAGAGGTGGAGAGGAAGGAACAGCAGGCCCAGGCCACTCCTCCCCAACAGCAACCCTCTCAAGAGCCGAAAGCCTAGAGAGAGTCTGAAGGAGAGAGATTGAAAAGGCGGGTGACGGAGGAGATAGAGAAGGGGCTGGGGAGAGAGGTTGTCCTTGAGAGACCCAAGGAGAAGAAGTTCGGACACTACGCTACACCCATCGCTTTCTCCCTTGCCAAGGAGCTCCGGAAGAGCCCTATCCTCATTGCCGATGAGCTCGCCAAGAGCTTTGAGGAGAACCCTCTCTTCGAGGAGGTCCAAGCTGTCAAGGGGTATGTCAACTTCCGTCTGAGTGAGGAGTTCCTGGACAGTTACGCCACCTGGGTTCTGAAAAATGAGGGGGAGTTTGGGAGACAGCAGATGGGAGAACATATCCATCTGGAGTTTGTCAGCGCCAATCCGACGGGCCCCCTCCATATTGGACATGCCCGGGGGGCCGTTGTGGGGGAGGCCCTGGCCCGACTGGGGAGACATTTGGGGAATATGGTCCTCAAGGAGTACTATATCAACGATGCAGGGAACCAGATCTACCTCCTGGGGCTCTCCATCTACTTGACCGGTCGCCAGCTCCTGGGATTCGATGTCCAGTTTCCCGATGAGTACTATCGGGGGGACTATATTGGAGAGTTGGCCAGAGAGGCCATAGAGGAGTTTGGAGAGGATGCCTTTGGAGAGGAGAGTCTCATTGAGAGCCTGAGTGAGTGGGGCAAAGAGCGACTTATGGAGCTGATCCGCTCCGATCTGAAACGGGTCGGTATCCAATTTGATCGGTTCGTCAGTGAGAAGGAGCTTTACGAGAGGTGGGAAGAGGTCTTGGCCATTCTCGTTGAGAGAGATGCGGTCTATGAGAAGGAGGGAAAGCTCTGGCTCCGTTCCACCCTCTACGGAGATGAGAAGGATAGGGTTATCGTCAGGGAGGATGGGCGTCCTACCTATCTGGCCGGGGATATTATCTACCACTTTACCAAATTTGAGGAGGGGTTCGACCGCTATATCAATATCTGGGGAGCCGACCACCACGGCTACATAGCCCGAGTCAAGGCGGCCATCAAATTCCTCGGTTTCGATCCCGACCGGTTGGAGGTGATTCTGGCCCAGATGGTCAGTCTCCTGAAGGGGGGAGAGCCTCTGAAGATGAGCAAGCGGGCCGGGAATTTCATTCTCATGAGGGAGGTTGTCGATGAGATTGGGGAGGATGCCCTCAAGTTCATCTTCCTCTCCAAGAAGAGCGATACCCATCTGGAGTTCGATGTCGATATTCTCAAGAGGGAGGATAGTTCCAATCCGGTCTACTACATCAACTACGCCCATGCCCGGATCAACTCTCTCATGGAGAAGAGCGGAAGGAGTCCCGAAACCCTCGGCGATGTGCCTCTGATCGGCCTCAACGATGATGCCAAGGATCTCCTCTTCAACGCCCTCCTCCTGCCGGAGATCATTGAGGACGCCTTCATCAGGAGGGAGATCCAGAGACTCACAGACTATCTCAAGGCCCTTGCGGCCCAGTTCCACAGTTTCTACAACAGGTACAGGGTTCTCGGCAGTGAGTCGGAGGAGCAGTACCTCAAGCTCTTCCTCGTCGTCGCTCTCTCTATTAGAGTCGGTCTGGGGCTCCTCGGTATCGAGGCCAAGAAGAAGATGTGAGAAGGGGGTATAGGTGGAGAGAACTCTATGAACCGCCGTCTGGAGAGGATTAGGGGGGTCCTGGAGGAGAAGAAGGGGGAGGATGTTGTGGTCGTCGATATGCGGCCCAGCGACTACTTTGTCGATTGGGTCGTCATAGCCACCGCCACCAGCGATCGCCATACGGCCGCCCTTCTGGAGAGTCTCAAGGAGAAGCTCAAACCTGCAGGGGAGGAGTTTCTCAAGATCGATGAGGGGGATGAGTGGATCGTCGTGGATCTGGGAGATATTGTGATCCACCTCATGACCGAGCCCTATCGGCGGAAGTACCAGATTGAGGAGTTTCTCTCCCAATTGCTCGCCGATAGAAGCGGACGAGGGCGGGAGCGATAGGTTTGGGCAGGAGACGGCGGCGGACTCTTCGGCGTATCATGGTGGAGCTGATGGGGAGATTGAGGGAGATCGTCTTGTAGCGGCTCTTGGGGATCCTCCGTCCCCGGGTGAAGACGATAAATTCCACCTTCTTATCGAGCCTTCTGAACTCCCTCCACCTGGGGAGGGAGGGAAGATTGTCGCTCCCGATGAGGTAGTAGATCTTCTTCGGCCTCAATCTCCTCTGGATGTAGGTAACGCTCTCTATTGCATAGACCTGCCGTCCCTGCCTCACCTCGAAATCCAAGACCCGCACCCTTTTCTCGGTGAGGAAGAGTTTCTTGAGCCAGCGGAGCCTCAGCTGGGGAGGGGCTGTGAAGCTCTCCTTGAAGGGGTTGAGGTAGGTGGGAACGATGAGGAGGAGATCTATATCCAGCTCCTCCAGAGCCTTTGTGACAATTGTCCTGTGTCCCCTGTGAGGGGGATCGAAACTTCCTCCAAAGATGGCTACCTTCATCGAAATTTTCAAGCGCGATACCCCTACTTTGGGGGAGGGCGCTCTACTTCCTCCTTTCTTCAAATGTGATAAATATCCCTCTGGAAGCGACACCAGACGGGGCAACTACCCCAGACCCAAACCATCCAGAATGGCGGCTCTCAGGCGATGAACCTTGTCGTCTGCGAGACTCTCGACCAAACCGCTCTCTGATGGAGGCGGGGCTCCTTCCATAGGGCAAGCATCTCCACTCCACCCCAGCGACCGTCAGATCGGACACTCCGCCAGCTCTCCCATCTTTGGGGGCCAATATCTCTATTTCAAAATAGAGAGAGTGGGGAGTCTCTCCGCTCCTCGGTAGATCGAGGGGGATCGATGCCCATCCCTGACCATGCCTCCAAGTCCCCTTTGGGTGGGGGTTTGGCCTTGGAGGGAGACTACTCCCTCTCCGCTCCCCTAGGGATGGCTCCCTCGGGTCGGCCCTCTGCGGCTGTTCCCATATCTCTCTCTCCCTGTGGCCCCCTTGCTCAATTTTCCCCCTCTCCCATCTCTACTCTTTTCCCCTGTTGTTGTGTATAATACTCCAAATCCGAAGGGGGTGCAATGGTAGAGATCGCTATCAACGGATTTGGGAGAATTGGGCGGGCCCTCTTTCGAGAGGCCTTTCGGAGGGGAGATGTGCAGGTTGTGGCCATCAACGATCTCATGGCTCCGGAGATGGCCGCCTATCTCCTCAAGTTCGACTCGGTCCACGGAGAGTTTGAGGGAGAGGTTATTCCGAGGGAGAGGAGCCTCATTGTGGAGGGGCGGGAGATCCGCTACAGCCGTTTCGACCACCCCTCTTCCATCGATCTCCCCCGAGTCGATCTGGTCATAGAGGCGACAGGCCGTTTCACCAACAGTCGGGAGAGCGAGGGCCACCTCCGCTACGGGGAGAAGGTGATCATTTCGGCTCCAGCCACCGATGAGACCCCAACCTATGTCTACGGCATCAACCACCTCGATTACAGGGGGGAGAGAATTATCTCCAACGCCTCCTGCACAACCAACGCCTTGGCCCCCATTGCCAAGGCCATCGATGAGGCCTTTGGAATAGAACGGGCCTTCATGACGACGATCCATAGCTACACCATCGACCAGAACCTTCTGGACAGCGACCATCGGAGAGATCGGAGGAGAGCCCGGGCCGCCGCTGTCAATATTATCCCGACCACTACGGGGGCGGCCAAGGCGATCTACAAAGTTCTCCCCTCCCTCAAGGGAAGATTTGATGGCCGGAGCGTCCGGGTCCCTGTGGCCGATGTGAGCCTCATGGATCTAGCCATCGTCGTCAAGAGGGAGACGACCCTCCAAGAGGTGGATAGGGTCCTCCGCCAGGCCGCCTCCGCTCTCCCCCAGATATTGGCGATCGATGACTCCTATCGGGTCTCCAGCGACCTCCTCGGCTCTCCCTTTAGCTCCGTTGTGGCAGGCGATTTGACGCAGATCATCGGCAAAAACTTCATTAAAGTAATGTCTTGGTATGATAACGAATACGGTTACGCCAATAGGCTCTTGGATATGGCGAAGTTCATCAGTAAAGGAGAGTGATGCATATTCGGTCGATCAAGGAGCTCGATCTCGCCCCCGGAAGCAGTGTCTTCATTCGATGCGATTTCAATGTGCCGATGGACGAGTATGGAAATATCACCGACGATCGGAGGATTAGAGCGGCCCTTCCCACTATCCGCTACTGCCTCGATAACGATTGTAAGGTGGTCCTGGCCAGCCATCTCGGGAGGCCCAAAGGCTTCGATGAGCGGTACTCTTTGAGGCCTGTGGCCAAGAGGCTCCATAAGCTCTTGAAACAGGATGTGGTTATGGCCTCCGATGTGGTGGGCCCCGATGCCCAGGAGAAATTTGACCGATTGGAGCCGGGGGATGTAATGCTCCTGGAGAATCTCCGCTTCGAGCCCGGTGAGACGGCGGACGATATGGAATTTGCCAAAAAGTTGGCCCATTTTGGGGAGTTCTATGTCAACGACGCCTTTGGGGTCTGCCACAGGGCCCACGCATCGGTCCACGCCATTGCGACACTCTACGATGGAGATCACAAGGCGGCGGGCTTCCTCCTCCTCAAGGAGATCAAATATCTCTACAAGCTCTTGGAACACCCTGTCCGCCCCTTTCTGGCCATTATCGGAGGGAGCAAGGTCTCCAGCAAATTGGGAGCCCTGGTCAATCTCCTCCCCAAGGTGGATAAGATGATCATCGGAGGGGCCATGGCCTTCACCTTCCTCAAAGCCCTCGGGGAGGAGGTTGGGAAGAGTCTGGTGGAAGATGAGCTTATCGACGATGCCCGGAAGATTATGGAGGAGGCCCATGCCCGGGGGGTCAAATTCTATCTCCCTGTAGATTTTGTCGTCGCTCCGGAGTTGAGTGAAGATGCTCCGGTTAAATATGTGACCTATCAGGAGATACCTAAAGAGTGGATGGGGCTCGATATTGGTCTCGCCTCTACCAGACTCTTCCGGGAGGCTCTCAACGATGTCCAGACCATTATCTGGAACGGTCCCATGGGGGTCTTTGAGATAGATAAGTTTGCCCGGGGGAGTATGAAGCTGGCCAACTATGTGGCCGAGAGCTACGCCACCAAGATTATTGGAGGAGGGGATACGGCGAGCCTTGTGAGTAAGGCGGGAGTCGATGATGAGATGACCTTCATCTCCACGGGAGGTGGAGCCAGTCTGGAGCTTCTGGAAGGGAAGGAACTCCCCGGTATTAAGGTTCTGATGGTGGAGGATTGAGATGATCCTGGCCGCCAATTTCAAAATGAACCATACCCGAAGCTCCACCAGGGATTACATTGGGAGGCTCAAGGAGTTTCTCACCTCCCAAGGGGGGGGCTTTCCCCTTCAACTCTATCTCTTCCCCCCCTCTACCGCCCTCGATAACTACGGGATCCAGGGGCTCCCTTTGGAGATCGGGGTCCAGAACGGCTATCCTGCCGTAAGGGGCTCCTTCACAGGGGAGATCGGTCTGGAGCAGATGGAGGAGTTCGGTATAGGGACTATCCTCATCGGCCACAGCGAGCGCCGCCATCTTCTGGGGGAGAGTCAGGAGTTCATAGCCGAGAAGTTCTCCTTCTACAGGGATCACGGCTTCACAATCTTCTACTGTATCGGAGAGACGGCGGAGGTCCGCCAGAGCGGGTCCCGTCAATTGATAGAGGCCTATCTTCGGGAGCAGTTGGACGGAATAGATCTGAGCTACCCCCACCTCGTCATCGCCTATGAGCCGGTCTGGGCCATCGGGACGGGGGTTACTGCTCGGGAGGAGGATATTGCCGAAGCCCTCGGCTACCTGCGGGGGTTGACGGAGGCTCCCCTCCTCTACGGCGGAAGTGTGAAGCCCGAAAATATAGGTGCCATCGTGGCTCTTCACGAGTGTTCGGGGGCCCTCGTCGGGACGGCTAGCTGGGATGTGGAGAACTTTATCAGAATGATTGAGATTGTAAAGGAGAGCTGATGGGTTTGATGGAAGGGAAAAAGGGACTCATTGTCGGGGTTGCCAACAACCGATCCATTGCCTATGGGATAGCCAAGGCGTGCCGTCGGGAGGGGGCGGAGCTAGCTTTTACCTATATGAACGATTCCATAAAGAAGCGGGTGGAGCCAATTGCCCAGGAGCTGGGAGGGGGACCGATCTACCAGCTCGATGTCTCCCAGCCAGACCACTTTGAAGCCCTGAGGGAGGGGTTGAAGAGGGATATGGGGGAGATCGACTTTCTGGTCCACTCTGTCGCCTTCGCTCCCCGGGAGGCCCTGGATGGGCGGTTCGTCAATACGACCAAGGAGGCCTTTGAAATAGCGATGAATATCTCTGTCTATAGCCTTTTGGAGTTGACCCGTTCCCTCCTCCCCCTCATGAGGGAGGGAGGGAGTGTCCTCACCCTCTCCTATTTGGGGAGTGTCCGCTACATTCCCCACTACAATGTAATGGGTGTGGCCAAGGCGGCCTTGGAGGCCAGCGTCCGCTACCTGGCGGCAGACCTGGGGCCCCAGGGGATACGGGTCAATGCCATCAGTGCGGGCCCCATCAAGACCTTGGCGGCCAGCGGTATAGGAGATTTCAGGACAATTCTTAAATGGAACGAGGCCAACGCCCCCCTCAGACGGAATGTGACCATCGATGAGGTGGGAAATAGTGCCGTCTATCTGCTGAGTGACCTCTCCAGCGGAGTTACAGGGGAGATCCACTATGTCGATGGGGGGTATCACATCATGGGATTGGCAGAGATAGAGGAGATCGATGGGAAAACGGTCCTTGTTTGGGATCGAATTAAAGATTAAATTTGAGAAAAATTACTAAAATTTAAGAAAAGTTTGCTATAATTTTTCTTGTGAACATATAAATTACCAGAATAAAGGAGTAAAAATGAGACTGGCAAAATTGAGTCTTGCTGCTATAGTCGCTCTCGGTGTTAGCGCTTTTGCAGATGTAGAAAATGTAAAATTTAGTGGAGATGCTAAACTCTTTTACGGGACAAATGATGCGGACCCCTATGACCTCTTTGATCAAGATAACTCCTATGGACAGGCAGGGGCCACTATTGCTATGAGCGCAGATCTCGCCGACGGAGTTGCCGGTAAGATCTCTGTCACAGGTCTCTCTACACTGGGACTTGAAAACAACCTTGTCAGCGGTGTCTGGGCAGGAGCCCTCAGCAGAGATGGAGGCGTTGTAGCAACCTCTTCCCAGTGGTGGGTGAATGAGGCGTGGCTCGCCAAAACATTTGGAAATACAACTATCAAAATCGGTCGCCAAGAGCTCGATACACCCCTCGCTTTCACTGAGAAGTGGAACATTGCGGCCAATACATTTGATGCGGCTGTCATCTTGAACAACGACCTTCCTGAGACAACCCTCGTCGGTGCATGGGTCGGTCGAGGAAACGGTGCTCCTGGCGGTCAAGTGGTCTATGGTATCAACAGCGGTAGCGATCCCTTCGATACCTACGGAAGTGCTATCGATGATGCCTACGGACTTCCAGGATTGGCAGATGGTGCCTACGCTGTGGCGGCTGTGACCAAATTGATTCCTATGACAACAGCCCAAGTATGGTACTACAATGTCTGTAATATTGCCGATGCATGGTGGGCCCAAGCCGATGTAGATCTCAAAGATGTCGTTCCTGGTGTCAACGGAGGTCTCCAGTTCGCCTACATCGAGCCAGCCGATAAGGTTGAGAAGGCTGTCGGTGCCAAACTTGACGAGTCTCAAGCGTGGGCTGTCAAATTGGGATACAACCTTGACGGTCTCAAATTGGCGGCGGCTTACTCAGCTACCGATGAGGATGGAGTTGTCGTCATCGCCAACACTGCGACAGGTGCCCAAGTAGGTTCCCAGTCCAAACTCTACACTGAGGCGTGGTGGAACTATGGCTATGTCGGTCTTCCAGATACCAACGCCTTCATGGTGAGTGCTGGATATGACCTTGAGGATGTGGCCAACTTCTACGCCCAGTACACAAATGCCGATACAGGAAAGAACAATAGGGATATGAGCGAGTTCGCACTCACTGCTAGTAAGTCCTTTGGAAATCTGGATACAACTCTCGCTTATATCTATACAGATGCCGACGATCAGAACGACGGAAGTAGCTACAACACTATTCAACTCTACCTCACATACAACTTCTAATCCTCTCCGGGCTCCCCGCCCGGACAAAGGTTCACCATGAGAAGAGCTCTACTTCCGCTCCTCCTCATCTCCCTCCTCTCTGCCGACTCCTATGTGACCCTTGACAATGGGAAGACGGTCCATCTCAAAGATGATGGAACCTGGGAAGAGGTCAAGGTTATCAAGAAGGGGGAGAAGGAGATCGTCCTGAAGAATGACGGGACCTGGGAGGAGATCAATCCAAAAGATGTGGAGAGTGCCAATATCATCACCAACAAGGCCGATGAGAAGTTCAAGAGTACCCCCCTCGGAAAGGCCCTCCTCGGAAAGTGGGTGAGCGACGATGGAGATGAGTATCTCATCTTCACTCCGACAACGGCCACCCTCAAAATCAGACAGGAGAGGGGGTTCCGTACATTTACGGGAAAGTGGCGGATCGAAAAGTTGGATGAGAAGGAGAGGAGTCTCACAGTCAATATAGCCGAAGGGGCCCGTCTCGGATTTGTCACCTTTGGAGGAGCAATGAGGAAGCTCCGTTTCAGCGAGGATCTCCAGACCCTCTACGATGAGAGTGAGAAATTGAGCAATATGAGGGTCTATCGACTCCACAAGGTGAGATGAGAAGAGTTATTTTGAGGAAGGTGGCCTACATTCTGGTCATGCTCTTCCTCATCTCCCTCATCTCCTTTTTCGCTATCCATCTAGCTCCCAACTCCTTTTTGAGTGCGGGGGAACTCAATCCCAATATCACTCCGGAGAACCTTCAACATCTCAAGGAGATCTACGGTCTCGACCGCCCCCTCTGGGAGCAGTATCTCTCCTGGCTCTGGGCGATGGTCCACTTCGACTTCGGTATCAGCTTCGCCACAGGGAGGAGCGTTACCGACGAGATTCTCCAACGGCTCCCCATCACCCTCGGGATCAATATTACCTCTATGGTCATCACCTTCCTCCTCGCCCTCTACCTCGGGATTGAGGCGGCCCTCAAAGAGGAGAGCTGGCTGGACCGCTTTATCAGAAAGTGGGCCCTCCTCTCCTTCTCCATGCCCAGTTTCTATCTTGCCCTCCTCCTCATCCTCTTCCTCAGTGTCCAGCTCCAGCTCTTCCCTATTAGCGGCCTCCACTCCCTGGAGCCCAAGGAGGGGATAGAGGCCTTTCTCGACCTCCTCTGGCACCTGGTTCTTCCCATCTTTGTCGTTGTCTTCGGAGGGTTCGGCACATTCTCCCAGTATATCCGCTCCCTCACCTTAGAGATTTTGAAGAGTAACTATATCCTCTTTGCCCGGGCCCGAGGAATTGAGGGGAGGGATCTGGTCAGGTACTACATTCTCCCCAATCTGAAACCTCCCCTCATTACCGTCCTCGGACTCTCCCTTCCCGGAATTATTGGAGGGAGCGTCATTCTGGAGTCCATCTTCTCTATCAACGGTATGGGGCTCCTCTTCTATCAAGCGGCTCTGGCACGGGACTATCCGGTCATTATGGGAATTCTGATTATTACAGCCTTCCTCACCCTTTTGGGGAATGTGATTGCCGACCTGCTCCTCTACAAGTTGAACCCCTATGCCGCTTCGCCGTAGATCACTCCTTGAAGAGGTCGGCAAGGGTAATTTTGGGCTCCTCCTTCTTGACCTCTCCGCTCTCGATGGCCTCCCCTTTCTCCACTAACTCTATCTCGAAACCTGTCAGCATGGAGGCGAGGCGGATATTGATTCCTCCCTTCCCGATGGCCTTCGATTTCTGATCGGGAGGGAGGGTGACAATGGCCTTGTCTCCATCGATTTTGACACTGGTGATGATGGCCGGGGAGAGGCTCCGGGCGACAAATATCTCCGGAATGGGAGAGTACTCGATGCAGTCGATATTCTCCCCCTTCAGCTCCTTACTGACCGCATTGATTCGGACCCCTTTGACCCCGACACAGGCTCCGACAGGGTCTATTTTGGGGCTGTGGGAGGTGACGGCCACCTTGGCCCGCTCTCCGGGGATCCGTGCCACCTTCTCCACAGTGACCAGACCATCTTTGATCTCGGGGACCTCCAGTTTCAGGAGCTCCTCAAGGAATTTGGGAGTTGTTCGGGAGAGTTCGAGGTAGAAACCGTGGACTCTATCTACATTGACCCGTCGGAGAATTGCCTTGACCACATCGGCCGGCTTGAAACTCTCCCCCTTGATCCTGTATCTCTTGGGGAGGATCCCCTTGACCTCATCGATGTCCAGATAGGTATTCTCTTCGGAGTCGATCCGGGTCACCGTCCCGCTCACAATGGTTCCCACCTTCCTCTTGTACTTCTCGAAGAGTTGGTTCTCGATGAGCCTCTGAATATGGTACTCTATCTCGTTGTGGAGGCGCATGGCCGCCGTCCGTCCGAAACTCTCAAGGTCCACAGGGTAGCGAAGCTCATCTCCTATCTCTATCTCTCCATCTATCTCTCTGGCTTCTCCTATGGAGATGTATCGGTCTGGATCCTCTTTGGCCCTCTCATCGTCATCATCTACAACGAGAATCTTCTGATAGAGTTCGATCCCTTTGGTCTGGGGATTGATGAGGGCTTCAAACTCTTTCTCCTCTCCGTGGAGCGATTGGGCCGTTCTGACGAAAGCTCTCTTGATCGCATCTTCTACCTGCTCTGTTGGGAGACCCTTCTCGTGGGCTATGGAGTCAATAATATCTACGATTTTCTCCATTGTTGTAAAGTCCTTTAGGTGGGGTTCGCTACTCTTTTGGAGGCTTTGGAGCATCTCTATTATAGTCAAATTTATCTTTATTTAAGATAAAGGTTGGAAACTTTTTTTGATATAATTGCAGATTACCAAAACCCGCCATAAAGCCTATCCCTTCGGGTGTAGGGAGATGGGCGATGGAGGATTGGATAGGGTCGGAAGAACCGACCGTGGCCCAGGCGGCACGGGAGTGTGAGAGCCGCCATCTGGGGCCAGAGATCCCGTTACGGGGAATACCAAGGAGAGGTGTCTGATGAGGAGACTCTCGACCTCCAGAGTGAAAGGGGAGTGATGGAATTGAAACTGGCACGCTCAGAGTTGAATGGGGAGCCAAAGAGTATCTCCCTCCAGGAGATAGAGGAAGCCGTGAAGAGAGAGGGGAATAAGATCTTCTACTTCGACAGGGAGAACTCCCATAAGGATCTGATGAATTTGGTTGACTATTTCGAGGAGCGGGGATATAGCGTCTATTTTCGGGAGGTCCGTTACGGACTGGATGAGAATGACTACATCTACGAGGTCCACATTCTCCAATGAGAAAACTCTACATCGAAACCCTCGGCTGTGCCATGAATGTACGGGACAGCGAGCATATTATTGCCGAACTCACCGAGAAGGAGGGGTTCCAGCTGGTGGAGGATCCCAAGGAGGCCGATCTCCTCTTGATCAACACATGCAGTGTTCGGGAGAAGCCTGTCCATAAGCTCTTCAGTGAGATCGGCTACCTCAACAAGATCAAGAGGGAGGGGGCCAAGATAGGGGTCTGCGGCTGTACCGCCTCCCATCTGGGAGAGGAGATTATCAAGAGAGCTCCCTATGTCAGTTTCGTTCTCGGTGCCAGAAATGTATCGAAGATCCGAGATGTGCTGGAGAGGGAGGGGGCTGTCGAGGTTGACATCGACCACGATGAGAGTCAGTACGCCTTCAGCGATTACCGCTCCTCTCCCTACAAGGCCCTCATCAATATCTCCATCGGATGCGACAAGAGGTGTACCTTCTGTATCGTCCCCTACACCCGGGGAGATGAGATCTCCATCCCTCCGGAACTCATTGTGAGGGAGGTGGAGAGGGCGGTGGCCGGAGGGGCCAAAGAGATCTTCCTCCTCGGTCAGAATGTCAACAACTACGGGCGGCGGTTCAGCGACAGGGAGCGGAAGATAGACTTTACCGATCTCCTGAAGATGGTGAGCGAAGTCGATGGGGTAGAGCGGATCCGTTTCACCTCTCCCCACCCCCTCCATATGGATGACCGCTTCCTCCAGGAGTTCGCCACCAATCCCAAGATCTGCAAGTCGATGCATATGCCCCTCCAGAGCGGGAGTACCCGAATCCTCCGCCGTATGAAGAGGGGATATACCAAGGAGTGGTTCCTGGATCGGGCGCAGAGGTTGAGGGAGATGGTTCCCACTGTTCGGATCTCCACCGATATTATTGTCGGTTTTCCAGGGGAGGAGGAGAGGGATTTTGAGGAGACTATCGAGGTGGTCCGGAAGGTCCAGTTTGAACAGATTTTCAGCTTCAAATACTCCCCCCGCCCCCTGACACCGGCCAGAGAGTATCGGGATCAGGTTCCCGATGAGGTGGCGGGGAGGAGATTGAGCCTCCTCCAGGAGCTCCACCTCCAGATGCTCGACGAGATCTCCGAGAGGGAGATGGGAAAGATCCATCAGGTCTATTTCGACGAACTGAAGCCCGGAGGCTATGTGGCGGGGCGGAGCGATAACAACTGGATCGTCAAGGTGAAGGGGAGCGAAGAGCTCCTGGGAGAGATGAGAGCGGTCAGAATTACCAAGACAGGCAGATTGGCTCTGGAGGGTGAGCCCGTTGCTTAAGAGGCTCCTCCTCTGGATTGTTCCCCCTTTGGGGAGCGCCATTATCAGGGGGCTCTATCTCAGTTGCAGGAGGGAGTTCCACCTCCCCAAGGGGGAGATCGACCCCTCCCGCCCCTATATCTTCGTCTTCTGGCATGGAGCCCTTCTGATGCAGTTCTTCCCCTACAGGCGGTTACGGGGAGATCACAAGGTGGCGGTCATCATCAGTGAACATCTGGACGGGGAACTCATTGTCCGGATCAGTAAGAGGTTTGGGGTCGAGGCCATTAGGGGGTCATCGAGGCGGGGAGGTGTGAAGGCTCTCATCGGGGCTCTGAGAATGGTGGAGCGGGGGTACGATGTGGCCATTACCCCTGATGGTCCCCGGGGACCAAGGTACAGCGTTGCTCCGGGAGTTATCGCCCTGGCCCGAAAAAGCGGGGCACCCATTATCCCCCTTGGTTATGTTCCGTCCAGCTATTGGCAACTCAAGAGTTGGGACGGCTTCATCATACCCAAACCCTTTTCAAAAATCGATTTCTATATCGGGGAGCCATTTCGGATTGACGGGTTATCCGATGGAGAGGCGGAGCTCGTCGTGAGAGACCATCTGATGAAGGTGAGCAAGAGAGATTGAGGGTGCCGTGGCTAAAGAGTGCATCATCTTAGATCTCCCCCAGCAGGAGATCGATTATCAGAGTGTTCAGGATGGGACTTTTGTAGAGGTGGAGCACGAAGATGGATGGTATGTCCGCATCCCCAAGTCGAAGATCGATCAGCTCCTCGATCTCTATAGCGATGTTGCAATTATCTCCCCCTACAGTCTCCTCTATGTCGAGTATAAGAGGAGGAGGGAGGAGGGGGCCCTCTGGGTCTATGTCCATAGGGAACATATCTATTTCGCCACCTTTCTCCAGGGGCGGCTCCTCTCCTATCAGGCCCTCCGTTCCAGCTATGACAACGATCTTGAGAGCGGTATCAAGGCCTTCCTCTCCGATTTCTACAGGGGAGATGAGAGTTACTTCGTCGAGAGGATAGAGATTTTCCACAGCGGAGGGGGGTTCTATGAGGATCCCGATCTGGGTGACAGGCTCCTCCTCCCTGTCTTCTTCCACCAGATAGAGCCTGAGAAGGTCTGTTCCGATCTGGACCTCTCCCGCTACCTCTTCCCTGTGGGGAGACGGGAGAGGAGTACGGTCTCCCTCGGGATTAATAGACGCTTTGTTGTAGGAGTCGGTCTGGGGATCCTCCTCCTGCTGGCGGCCTACGACCTCTATCTCCGCTACCAGAGCCACAGCTACGAGGAGAAGATCAAGGAGATGATCTCCCAGCAGAGCCAGCTGGCCAACGAGACCAACCAGTACCAGAGTAAGATATTGCAGATCGGGATCATCAAACCGATTATTGTGAGAATAGGGGACAGAAATGAGGTTCTGGAGAGCAAGTTGAAGAGCCTCTTCGATCTGGTCCCCGACGATACCTATCTTACCTACTTTGCCCTCTACGACCACAAACTGGTTATTGAAGGGGTGAGCAAGTCGAAGAAGAGTTTTCTGGACTCCCTCCACCGACGGCTCATAGAGGTCTATCCCAAGGGGGAGTATAAGATTAAGAGGGAGAGAGATGGCTACCATTTCAAGGCTCTCTATGAGGAGGAGAAATGATAGCTCCCGCTAAGTTGGACAGGGGGAGTCTCTATCTGGTCCTCGTGATGCTCCTGGCCATTCTGGCCATCTACCTTGTGGCTGATTTCGTCATCATGGAGGACTTTGACCGCTATGTGGAGGCCAAGAGGCGGTACGATCAGCAGAAGAGGCTCCAGAGGGCGGTCATGGAGAATAACCAGAATGTGAGGATGCGCTTTGCCGCTCTGAAGAGGTATGAACCCTATCTCATGATGATGAAGCGGCGCTATGACAATAGGGAGCTGGAGGATATTCTCAAGGGCTTCTTCGATCTCATCTCATTGGATCAGATGGAGCTCAGAAACGATGGGAAGGTGATGCAGAGCCGTTATGTCGTCTGGGTCCGCATGGAGAGTCCCAGGAGCCTCTTTGACTTCCTCCACACCATCAGGGAGCACCGCTACCCCTTTGAGATTGTTCTCCCTCTGGAGATGAAAAAAGTTGGCGATAAGATTGAAGCCAATTTCGAGCTCGATCTCTATACTCTCCAATAAGGGAGAGGGAGAGTCTCTCCCGATAGAGATAGCCCCTGAGGGGAGGGGGAATGCGGGCCCTCCTCATCTCCTCCCTGGCTGTTTTGGGAATTCTCTGTGAGACAAAGGGGGCTATCATGATGGTTGTCCCATCTATCCCGTAGCCAAATTTTCCTGCCAGGACACCGACCCTGCTCCGCCAGATCTCCTCTATCTGTTTCGTCGAGGGAATGTAGTTGAGGGCCTTGAAGGTCTGGAGGAGGAGCCGCCTCCTCTGGTTGATTTCGGGATGGAAGGGGGCGATGGAGAGCTCTCCGATCCTGTAGATGGGGAGCTCCTTGAGGAGGGTCTCCCGATCCTGGAGGAGATAGGTGAATGTGCGGGCCACTCCGGCGGCATACCGCTCTATAAAGCTATCGGTAAATGTGTGGCGGATGGCGTTTCGGAGGTAGGTGGTCTCCCAGTTGGTCCTATCTTGAAAGTAGGTGATCTTCCGAGTCTCCAGGTAGCGGAGAATATCCCCCTTGGGGGTGAGGAGGAGGGGGCGGACCACCTTGTAGGTGGAGCGGAGGGAGATGGGTTCCATACCGATCAGTTCCACACACCCCGCCCCTTTGGCAAACTGCATCATGAACCACTCCAGAAGGTCGTTGAGCTGATGGGCTGTCAGGAGATGGGTGTACCCCTCTCTCTCGATAATCTCCTCGAAGAAGCGGTATCGGAGTGTTCGGGCTTCGGCTTCAAAGTTCCCCCTCTCTACAGAGACCCTTCTCTGGAAGACCCTCTTCCCGTACCGCTCCCCCAATTCAAGGGCGTAGGCCACCTCCCTCCCACTCTCCTCCCGAACTCCGTAGTCGACAATAGCGATGTCGAAGGGGATCTTCTGCTCCAGGAGGAGGAAAAAGAGGGCCGAAGAGTCGCTCCCTCCAGAGAATGCCAGGAGATTTTTCCCCCTCCGGAGCTCCTCAAGGCCGAGAAGTGATATGTCCGATGAGGTCTGTCCCGGCGACATCGGTAATCTCCACCCTGTACCTCTGGGAGGGGATGAGACTCTCAATGTGGCTATCGTTGATGAGAACCTCTCCATCTACTTTGGGAGCCCATCGGTAGTCCCGTCCACTCAAGAGGAGGGGGCTCTCCTCACTCATTCCGTCCAGATAGCAGACAATCTCCCTGCCCACCAGGCTCCTCAAATTGCGGGCCAGCTTCCTCTCCACAATCTCCCCCAGCTCTTGGGAGCGGGCCTCGATAATCTCCTGAGGGACCTTTTTCTCCATGGAAAAGGCTCTGGTCCCCTCCTCTTCGGAGTAGGCAAAGATGGAGACCCTGTCGAAGGGGAACTCCTCTATAAACTCCTTGAGCTTCTGGAACTGGGCCTCATCCTCCCCTGGATGTCCCACGATAACCGCCGTTCTGAGGAAACTCTCGGGGAGATCTCTCATCTTCTCCAGAAGTTCCAGGGTCCTTTGGGCTCCAATTCCCCGACCCATGATCTTGAGCATCGGGTCACTAATATGTTGGATCGGCATATCGAAGTAGTTGACAAATAGGGGAGAATGGGCGATCCGATCTATGAGCTCCTCCGTCGTGGTGGAGGGGTAGAGGTAGAGGATACGGGCACTCTCGACTCCCCCTATTTTCTCGACAGCCTCTATGAGTTTGATGAGGCCCTCCCGTATTCCGAAGTCGTAGAGGTAGGAGCTACTATCTTGGGAGACGAAGGTAAAATCCTTGTACCCCTTGGCTACAAGCCTCTCTATCTCCCTGACGACGGAGTCGAGGGGTCTCGATTGGAGTCTCCCCTTGAAGGAGGGGATCGCACAGAAACTGCACCGCTGGTTACACCCTTCACTCAGTTTGATATAGGCGTGGTAGGTAGAGCCTGTGACTACCCGCTCCTCATCGTCGATGAGATAGACTCTGGGGGAGAAGCGGCTCCTCTTCTCGGCCAGGAGCCGATCTATCCTGTCGTAATCCCCCACCCCTGTAAAGAGATCTACTTCGGGAAGCTCCTTCTGAAGCTCCTCCCTGTACCGCTGGCTCAGACAGCCCGCCACAACCAGGAGGGAGTCCCTCTTCCTCCTCTGATGGAGGGAGAAGATAGTCTCCAGAGACTCCCGTTTGGCCGCTTCGATAAAGCCGCAGGTGTTGACGATGAGCACATCTGCCTCCTCGGGGGAGTCGGTGATCTCCATCTCCTTCAATCTTCCCAGCATGACCTCGGTATCTATGAGGTTCTTTGTGCACCCGAGGGAGACGATGTGGAGCTTCATTCTATCACCACCACTCTATTTTTACCCTCCTGTTTGGCCCGGTAGAGGGCCCTATCGACTCGGGTAAAGATGGTGTCTATGGTGTCGTCCCTTCGGACCCCTGTGACGCCGAAGCTGGCGGTGAGTCTGATCTCCCCTTCGGGGGTGGCAAAGTTCCTGTTGGCTATGGCGTTTCTGAGCCGTTCCGCCACAATCTCCCCCTCCCGGGCTGTGGCCCCCGGGACGAGGACGGCAAACTCCTCTCCTCCGATCCGAGCGGAGATGTTGTTGGCTCTCAGAAAGGTCTTTAGGATCATGGCTATCTCTTTCAGGACATGGTCACCTACAGGGTGTCCATATTTGTCGTTAATCTGTTTGAAATTGTCTATATCGAAGAGTATGAGGGCGAAGGGGTAGCCCCTGGTCTGGTATTCGTTGATCATCTCCAGAATGGCCCTCTCGAAGCGGCGGCGGTTGACTAGGCCGGTCAGGAAGTCGATCTCCGCCTCGGCCCTGGCTGAGATCAGCTCCCCCTGGAGCTTCACCACATCGGCGTGGTACTTCCTCAACTCGTTGAGGAGCATGCTGTTCTCCCGTCGGAGCATCTCCAGCTCATCGAGGATCCGTTTGATATAGACCCTGATCTCGTCACTCTCTATCTCTTCGCTCTCGTGGACAATCTCCTCTTTGTGGGAGAGAATATTCTCGTTGTGGTTATCCAAGGTGTTGATCACTTCACTCAGCTTCCTTTCGATAACTTCGGCTATCCGAGCTAGCTTTTTGACCATTCCCTTGGGGCGGGTATCCACATCTTCCTCCGCCCTCTCTTTGACCTCATCGTAGGGTTCGTCGTAGTGCTCTTTGAAGAGACCGAGAATCTCTAGATCGTTGAGTTCCCGGCCACTCTCCACAATGGAGCAGAAGACATAGAACCACCGCTCGTAATTGCGGGGAGTCATGACTATGTTGTTGCGGATCATGAAGTTCAACTGCTTACGGACAATCTCCATAATTGTCCGTATCTCTTTCTGGGAGAGTTTTGAATCCCCCTCCAGTTTTGAAAAGAGCTGGCAGATCTTCTCCCTCTCCAATCCGAGTCCTTGAATATTTTGTCTGATTATAACACATATAACAAATTATCGGTTTTCAGGGAATTTTGTGAGAGGTTGCCAGGAAAAAGTGCTACAATAAGAAAAAAAGGAGGAAAACGATGAAGAGACTCTTTCTGCTCTGCTTCGCCTTTCTCCTCTCCTTTGCCGGATATAGCGGCTTCATGGAGCCGAAGCCCGGAGCGTGGGCCAAGTATAAGGTCCTCATGGGAAAGGAGGAGGGGGTAACGACTGTCAAGTACCTTGGAGAGAGTGAGTACAAGGGGAAAAAGGTGAATGTTGTCGAGATAGAGACCCTGATTGAGGGGCTCCCCATTGTGACCCAGCAGTGGAGCGCCGTTGACGATGAGAGTATTGTCAAGAAGGTGATCACCAAGACCCCCCAGGGAACGATCTGTATGAGTGAGGAGATGTACCGCTCCATGGGATCCGACGAGGGGCCCGATTTCCATCTGAAAACACCTAAGGAGTATAGCCCCAAGAAGCCTGTGAAGCAGGGAACCTATACTCTCCCCAATGGGAAGAAGGTGGAGGTGGCCATCTTCAAAGATGGAGAGAGAGAGGTCTGGGTGAGCAGTCAGGTCCCCTTTGGAATTGTGAAGGTGGTGGAGGATGGAAAGGTGGTCATGGAGCTCATCGATTTTGGATTGGAGGGGGCCAAGGCCAAAATCCCCCTCAAAGAGGCCGCCACCTGCACCCCTACCCTCCTCCCTTTCCCTATGCTCTAACTCTCCTGGGAGGAGAGGGGGGCTCCCCCCTCGAAATTGGTGAGAATTCTCTCCATGAGGGCCCGGAGCTCCCTATTTCTCTCTATCCTCCACTCCCATATCTCCCAGGAGTGGGGAAAGTGGGTGGCCAGCTCCCGATAGATGGCGATCTTCTCATCGGCCACCCTGTTAATAATGGAGAAGAGCCGTTCCAGCTCCTCTTTAGAGGTGACTGCTCGGAGAATGTCCCGGAGCATCCGCTTCCTCTCCCTGATCTGGACATCTTCCCCGAACTCTAAACCTATCACCTTGAGATCGAGACGGCTCAAATAGATTCCAGATCGGGCGGGGGGGAGGAGCTCCTTCTGGAGAGTCTCGATAAATCCCTCTCCCTCGACTCCATCGTCTCCACAGGTGAGGGAGCAGGTCTCCTCTTCCCCCTTCTTCCTCTTGATACTCTCAAACTCCTCTCTCACCCGGTTAAGGTCAAATTCCATCTTTTCTCCTTCCTTGGTCTCGCTCCGTGGGAATACCCTCTCCCCATCTATGGGAGAGGTGGTCAAGGGGTCCCTCTACAGGTGGGGCTTCACCTCCTCTCTGATGATTGTGAGGAGCTCCCTGTCATCGATGGGTCTCATATGGGGTGAGGTGACAAAGACCATCTCCCCTCCCCTCTTGAGGGCGGCTATCAGGTATCCGTCGAGACCAAAATATTCAGCCCCTCTCCTCTGGTATTCGGCCATGAAGATGGTGATCTCCACCTTGGAGGCTGGGAGATTGGAGATAAAGGTATCGAAGTGGGCCTCATCTATGTTGATGCCGATGGCCATGAGCCCCTCTGGGGCGATCTCTCCGTTGACGGTGGAGATAAACCTCTTTCCGAAGGCATCCCGTCCAGCCACGGCGATAAGTCTCTTTCCGTGGATCTCACTCATAGGAGCCCCCACAATTCCCTAGCTCCCTCCTCTTCGGCTCCACATCTGGCGCAGAGAGTCTCTCCGCGGGAGGGGGTAAACCACTTTCCACAATCTTCACATCGGCTCATCTGGAAGGAGATGAGGACTTTCTGGCTCGGTTCAAAGAACTCCTGGGTATCGAAATAGTCGGCCACAGAGATACTCCCTTTCTCACAGATGTCGTGGCAGAGGTGACAGCGGATGCAGACCATGGGCTCCAGAAGGATCTTACTCTCTCTCCCGTCGGTTGAGAGGGCCTGGGTCGGGCAGATGCGGTAGCAGAGGGAACAGTTATCGCAACTCCCATCGATCTCCTTGTCACTGATGAAGGAGAGATGTTCATTCTCCAGATAGCGGTACTCCCTGGGCTTAGGGACCCTCTGGAGGAGGGAGAAGAGGAGCTTCCGCCTGTCGGGGACCTCCCTCCTCTTCATCTCCTCCAAGGCCCTCTGGTCTAGGGGGATTTTCCCCCTCTCCGCCTCAATCTCCCTCTCGATCTCCCCCTTCACCTCCCCTATTCCTCCGGGGGTGAAGAGTCGGAAGAACTCCCTCCGCCTCTCCTCTTTCGGCTCCAGAGCCAGCTCTTCGCCTCTGATAGGAGGGCGGTCTAGGGCCTCCAGAACATAGGAGGCCTCGGCTCTGCTCCTTTCGATCTGGGGGAGGGAGAGGGGAGCGATGGGACATTCTCGGCAGTGGCCTAGATCGAGGGTGACCTCCTTCACAAGCCCAAAGATGACCAGATACTCTGGATGGAGCCCGGCGAGACAGCTGAAGTTCTCCCTGCAGGAGATGGTCCCCTTCTCGCTCTGGAGGAAGGAGAGGGCGAACTCTATGGGGTTGAGGGAGGGGAGTGTCAAGGCCTCGGTGGGACAGACCCCCATGCAGGCTCCACAGTCGGTACAGAGGTCTGGAGAGAGCTGGACCCCTCCCTCCTCAACTGTGAGGGCTTTTGGGGAACAGATCTCCTGGCAGGAGCGGCAGGTGCTCGCTCTGGAGATGTAGGGGAGACAGCGGCCCGGGTTCAGTCGGATCACAGCTCCACCCTATTGAGATACTCGTAATCTTCCAGGAGGAATTCGAGGGTCAGTTTCGCCCCATCTCTGTAGAAAGGGGTCCTGGCCTGTTCCGCTACATTGATGAGGTAGAGGGGGGCAAATTGGAGGAGATGGTTTCGGAGGAACTCCCTCTCCTCCCTTGCAAGGGCCCTCACCGCCTCCCTATCTCCGTGGGCTTCCGCCTTCTCGTGGGCCTGGGTGAGGAGTTTCATGAACTCCAGCTCCACACCGATATGGTCGGGACTGACAACCCTGGCCCGATCGAGATCGACCCGAAACCCAAAGTTATTGTAGATCTGGACCACGGGGTTGGCCCCTCCACTCTCAATCATTCCGTCATCCCGCCTGTAGAAGCTCTCGTAAGGGATGAGATGCATAATGGCGATCTCTGTATAGTCCACATTGAGGACCTCATCGATCAGTCTGGAGCGGCTCCTCTTCTGGCGCTCCTCCCAGCTGTAGTAAGTGGGGAAGAGCTCCTTGAAGTTGGGGAGTTCCTCGATCTTCCTCAGAGTCTCTGGATCCATCTCTCCGATGAAGAGGCGGGAGAGGAGATCGTAGTAGGCTGGTCTCGCTTCCAATTCCGCTCCTTCTCATATTCTCCTAAAGATGTTATACCAAAAATCCCCTCTCCAAGACAACTCAGGAGGATTGATGGAGGAGATGAGTTGAGCTGATTGATCTCCCCTTCTCTCTCCAAGATTTTTGAGTTATACTAGGGGGATTTTTCGGTGGAAAGGAGAGGTTATGAGGTCTATCTCTCTTCTACTCCTCTTGACAGCCCTCCTCTGGGGAGGGGAAGGGGTGAAAGAGGGTGAAGGGAAACGGCTCTTCACCCAATTGGGGTGTTATGGATGTCACGGAGTCGGCGGCGTCGGGACCAACGACTTTCCCAGACTGGCCGGGAAGCCCAAGGGGTATCTCATAGATCGGCTCAGGGAGTATCGGGAGGAAAAGAGGGTTTCGGCGAGGGCCCAGATGATGGCCCCCTTTGCCAAAAACCTTACAGATCGGGAGATAGAGGCGATCGCCGATTATCTCTCTACCAGCTCCTCCGAAGATCTGGAGCGGTACGATGAGGAGTACGATCTGACCGATCCCATGTAGTGGGTTCGGAGGGGGCTCATGCCCCCTCTCTCCCTTTGTACATGGGGTTGCGGTAGGCCTCTTCACTGAGGGGGACGGCGGGACGGGGCATGTGCATGGGGCGACGATATTTGATCTCTTCTGTGAGGGGTCGGGTCAACTTATCCCTCCAGGCTTGGTAAATTTTGAAGTTGTTTTCATAGTTGACATAGACATCGCCCAAGCGGTCGGTCGGTTTCGCCCTCTCAATGACGACTTTGTGGTGCCATGCGTGGTTCCCCGCAATCGGGTCTGGGTGGACAGGAGCGACGGCGTTCTGCCATGCCCCTGTGAGGCCGTCCCACCAGATATGTTCGAGATCTTTGTTGATCTCTTTGAACTGCCATGTTTCGGGCCTTCTCTTGAGCCCCTTGTCTATTCCTTCCCTCGCCCTCATTTTACCTATCTTGCCGTCCATGGTCATTGTGTAGAGGGGTGCACCCAGTCCGAGGACACCCAATTTGTGCTGGAAGCCCGGAATATCGACGGCATTTTTGAGCTTCCACCGCCCCGCATGGTGGCTACAGGCGAGGACACCGGGCCGTGTCGCCTCTGTGGGGACGGCCATGGCTACGAAATAGCCGCTCTCCAGTCCGCTCACTGTGTCGACAATCTTGACCCGAATTTTATCTCCCCGTCTGATACCGAGCCGTCGAGCGTCGCTGGTATGGATCCAGATGGGGTTATGGTTGACACTGATCTCCATGAGGTGTTTGGAGTTGACGCTCCGGGTATGGATCATGTAGGGGAGGCGGTAGATGGTGTTGAGGGCGAACTCGTTGTCCCCCTTGAGATAGTCGTGGTGGACCTGGGTGACGATATGGACCATCTCCTTCCTCTCTCCCTCGTTTCTGGGGTAGATGGGGATGGCGTACTCGGGCCAGCGGTAATCGACCATCCAGTCGACGAAGAAGTCGAGGCGCTTGTCTGGGGTGTGGAAGCCTTGGTAGATCTTGTCGCCGATCTTCACTCCAATCGACTTCCTGTGGCCATGGTGATCGACCCAGAGGACCCCATCTTCGTCGATGATCACCTCATCTTTCGGATATTTGTGGCCGTGGACGATATAGTTCTCCCCGTCAAACTGGACCTCTCGCTCCTGGGGTTTGTAGATGTTGGTCTCTTCGGTGAAGGCTCCCCGATCCCTCATGAACTCGTAGCAGGGATATTTGCTCTTGGGATAGGCGGCTTCGGCGGCCTTCTTCAGATTGGGGAGGAGGCTGAAGGCGGCCTGGTAGAACTCTGGAATGGTGATAGCCCTAGTGGGATCCTCCTTGCTGGCCCAGTACTGCTTGACACCCAGCTTTCCGTCGGGATCGACATAGTGGACCATAAGGTTGGCCCAGAACTCGATCTCTTCCCAAATCTCTCCGAGACCCGCCTTCATATGGGCTTCCAGGGTAGCTCGGGTGGGGTCCTTGGGCTTCCACCCCATCTTCTCAAGGGCGACCCTGAGGGCTGGCTGACGGAAGGCCACCCACTTTTCGGGCTTCGTCGGTTCGCTCTGCTGGTCGTGGCGCTCTCCCGCCAACCCTGTGGGGAGGACGAAGTCGCAGTACCAGTTGGTCTCACTCCATGTGGGGGAGAGGTTGAAGCTCAATTCGATGAGGTCCTCCCGTTTGAGGGCTTCGATCCAGCGGAAGCCATCGGGGTTGATCCAGACCGGGTTATACATTCGGGGGACCCAGACCTTGAGGCGGGAGGGGATTTTGAAGCCCCGGGCCCTCCACTTCTTCTTCCACTCCTCATCCATGAGGAGGTGGGGGAGGAGGAAGCTCATCTCATAGGTTGAGAGGGGGTATTCAGGGGGCCACGGATACTCGTTCCAGACCTTCACTTTGGGTGGCTTCTTTCCGTTGGAGAGGGCCGCTTTGAACCACTTTCCGTTGACACTGGCTTTGTGCCAATGGTGCCAGCTCACACCTCCTATGTCTCCCCGGAGAGCTCCCCTCAAGGCTAGGGCGAGGAAGCCGGTCCGGGTATTCATCCACCCTCCCCGGTGGCCGATTGTTCCAGCCCGCCAGAGGTAGGTGGCAATTCTATCCCCGGCATCGATGAACATCTCCCAGAGCTCCTCCAATTTATTCTCCTGCCCCTCGATACGGCACTCTTTGACGACAAACTCTGTTGTGTAGGGGGCGTAGAGCTCCTTGAGGAGTTCTATGAAACTCTCGTAGCTCTCATCTTTGGGGAGCTTTTTGATATACCCCTTCTCCTTAATGAAGTTGAGGTACTCCCTGTTCCGCATGAACTTCTTCCAGTTGATCCAGTTCCGGACAAAGTCGTGGTCCACCAGGTCCTCCCCATTCTTCCCTTTCTCGTTGAGGACTCTGTTGGCCAGCCAGAGGTAGAGGGCCGCTTCGGTTCCGGGCCACAAGGGGAGCCAGAGGTCGGCCATACCTGCAGAGTTGGAGAGGCGGGGATCGATGACCACCAGTTTGGCCCCCTTCTTCCGTGCGTCGGCAATGTATCCGGCGCTCTGTTGAAAGTAGTGACCCGCATCGGCGGCGTGGGAGGATTGGAGGAAGATGAGCTTGGCATTGGCCCAATCCGGAGAGTTTCTGTCATCGTTGGCCCACTGGATCGATCCTTGGCGGGCTCCAGCACTACAGATATTGGTATGGGAGTCGTAGCCGTCGAAGCCGAGGGTGTGGGGAAGTCGGGCTCCGAAGCCGTTCTCGTTGGGCCGCCCCACATGGTAGATAAACTGCTTCCTCGCCTCTTCGTCCCCCTGCTCCAGGAGTTCTCGGATTTTGGCTCCGATCTCCTTCATGGCATCGTCCCAGGTGACTCGGACCCATTTCCCCTCGCCCCTCTTGCTTCCGGGTGCTCTGCGGAGGGGGAAGGGGACCCGATCGGGATCGTACATCTGGCTCCAAGTTCCATACCCTTTGGCACAGTTCCGTCCCCGGCTCCCTGTGTGGAGGGGGTTCCCCATATACTTTTTGACCACCATGCTCTTCTTATCGACCCAGGCGGTGAGACCGCACCCAGCCTCGCAGTTGCTACAGACCGTCGGGACAATAATGTACTCGTTGACATAGATACCCTCAGGGTTCTCCTCGCTCTGGACCCCTTTCCGATCGATACCTCCCCGTTTCCAGTCGTCTCCATCTAGTTCCTTGAAGCTGTCCCACTCCTCCAGGGAGGGGTAGAAGGAGAGGGTCTTGGGGGTGTTGGTGAAGGAGAGCTCCTCCTGTCGAGGGTTGGCTTGGGCTATGGCTGTGAAGACCCCCTTACTCAGTGTGAGGGTGGCTACCGTTGCCGCACTCCCTTTGAGAAAGTTTCTTCTACTCTCAAGAAAACTCATATCTGCTCCTTAGCTCAGAGGTAGTAGTTGTGGGATGATCAGCCAGACATGTTTGGTGATGTAGAGCCCCACAATGGCTAGAACACCTGCCAGGAAGAGGAGGGAACCGCTCCTCGATTTGAGACTGAGATAGACCAGGGCCATCGGAATAATGAAGGCGATCCACTGGCCGGCCCAGAACATGGCGGAGTAGGGTCCCTCTTTGACAGCGGTGAGAATTGCCGCTACCTCTTCGGCCTTCATCGCTCCGAAGTAGTACTCTCCCATATAGATCACAAAGCTCAGGAAGGCGCTGACCCCCAGCATGATAGCCAGGTCTCGCTTCACCTCGTAGCTCCACTTCTGCCCTATGATGAGATAGACGGCACTCCCTGTCAGAATGGCGGCCAGGAGCATCTGGACCAGCTCCGTCGGAGTCTGCCAGAGCTCCCGAGCTGTCGCCTCTCCCATGATGGTAGCTGTATACATTGTGACGGGGAGGGCGAGGACGACGGCTACCTTGAGGAGCTTATTGTAGAGGGAGTCGCTCAAGAACTCCATCTCCGCCAACTTCCGACAGAAACGGGGCATCTTCTCCTTTCGGGCCACCACGAAGGAGCGGAGACCGATGAGCATCATGATGAAGATGACCGCTGTGAAGAGTGTGGCTAACCATGCACCTACAGTAATGGCGCTGGTCCAGTTGGGGTAGGCGAAGATGTGCCACATTCTCAAGGGTTGGTGGAGATCCAGAAGTGTAAAGAGGAGGAAGATATTGAGGAAGATAAAGGAGATGAGGGGCATGGAGACCTTAACGCTCTCTCCCACCTCTCTCCCGTGGCGAGCCAGGAGGTAGGCTCCCACAAGAACCACTCCCGTTCCAATACTCTTGGCCCACATGTTGAGGGTGATCATCCACCCCCAGATCACTTGGGGAATGGGCACATCGAGGGTAACGATGGCGTTGGTCGCCGCAACAGTATGTTCTACCATTAGTGACCTCCTATATGGTCTAGATGGGTGATTTTGTTGAAGAGGTTATACCCTTCTTCCCGCTTCGATGCGAGGGGGTTGAGGTGGACCTGGCCGCCACCCACATAGAAGTGTTTCGGATGGGTATTCTTCTCGGGCTTCCGCACCTGGACCCCTCCCTCTTTCTGGTGGCGCATAATGTATTGGGAGATCTGGCTGGCGGGATCGTCGAGGTCGCCAAAGATGTTGGCTTCCACGGGACAGGCGACGACGCAGGCGGGCATCATGGAGCTCGCCACCCTGTGGGCGCAGAAGGTACACTTGTCCGCCGTATTGGTGACGGGATCCATGTAGATCGCTCCGTAGGGACAGGCCATCATACAGCCAGCACAGCCGATACACCGCTCCTTATCGATATTGACGATGCCGTTTTCCAGATAGTGGAGGGCACTGACGGGACAGATCCGCTCACAGGGAGCATCTTCGCAGTGGTTACAACGGAGGGGAGTATAGGTCCTCTTCGTTTCGGGATAGACTCCTACATCGACATATTTGACCCGGAGCCTCCAGCTGTGGAGCGGTACCTGGTTCTCCACTTTACACGCTACCTCGCACCCTTTACACCCCATACAGAGGTTGAGGTCGACCAAGAAGCCCAGCTTCATCGCTACTCCTTTGAAAGATAAGCTTTGCCTATAAAAAGCATAAGCCATCAAAATAGCGAAAGTCCCGCTATTTCGTAGCTTTCTATAGTCTAACATCTGTAACTTAACCTTCACTAAATCTCTCTCCGAGAAGGGAAGGGGAGATCCAAATTTCTCTCAAGAGTTGATATAAAAAGAGATTTCCTTCAATATGACTGATAACTAGCTTGCAAAATCTTGATAAGGAAGATCAGCGGATGAGGTGGCTAATCAGTTTGAGAGGTGTTATATCGAAGTAGATATTCCGTCGGGGAACCCTGCACCTGCAGATCTCATTGGGGTCCCTCAGGGGCTGTTTCGGGAGGCGGAACCCTTTGGGAAAAAATTTTTTCGGGTGGGCCAGAGCTCCGACCTTGACCCTCTTCTCCCGTGCCGCAAGGGCTATAGGGTAGCTCCCGACCTTGTGGATGAGGCCGAAGCTCCCTACTCCATCGGCTCCAAAGAGGACCAGCTCCACCTCTTGGACGAAGAAGGGGGCCGCTCCGTCGATAATGAGTTCTACGGAGATCCCCTCCTCCCAGAGCCTCTTGGCCAGCTCCACCCCCTCCCTTTTGGGACGGGATTCCGTCACCATGACTCGGCTCACCCTGGATCGGAGAATTGCCTCCAGGAGGGCGGAGCTAAATGAGTGGACCAGGAGGGAGCGGTCGGCTATGAGGGCGACTGCCGACTCCACGACCTTCTGGTGCTCTCTCTCAAACTCTTCCCACCATCTCTGGCAGAAGCTCTTCCGATCCTCCCCCTCTTGGAGGGCTTTGTGGAGATCGACCAGGAAGTTATAGATCGATGCCATGTAGGGCTGGGTCCCCCAGGCCAGGGAGAGGAAGCGCTGGATATTGTCGGCCTCCAGGGCGACCTCAATGAGTTTTCTGGTTAGATAGGTGGCTCCATGGCTGTTATCCCTTTTGATCTCTTCCAGTCTCTCTATCCAGTTCACAGGAGTCCTTTGATTTTGGCGAGGTAGCTGTACTTCATGGCCAGTTCAAAGCTCTCATTTGTGGGGTAGTCGTAGCCGAACACCCTTTTCCAGAGGGAGTGGTCCTCCATGCAGAGGTAGAAAAAGAGTTTTCCGTGCCACGGCTTGAGGGAGTTGTAGCCCAGGGAGAAGAGCTCCTCCTTGATCTGGAGGGGGTAGGAGAGTTTGCCGTTGCTCTCTACGAAGGGCATCTGGAGAACTTTACTCCTGATGGCCCGTTGCCTGAGCCTCTTGATGACAGGTTTGATGAATGTGAGGGTCCCGAAGCTGACCATGGCCACCAGACGGGGATCAAATCTCTCAAGGAGCTCTTGGAAGAGGGCTCCATACTCCTCCTGCCACCCTTGGTAATGGATCATCGGGTGGAAGTGGAAGCCGATGAGCCTCCCTTTGTCGTGGATCTTCTGGGCCGCATCCAGCCGTCTCTCCAGGGAGGCTGTGAACCGCTCCTCCTTTTCGATGATGGTCTGGGGGTTGAGGCTCCAGGTGGTGATGATGTTGGGGGGGTAGTCGTGGTCCAGGAGATAACCGACATTGTCGCTCTTGGTCTTGAGTTCGAGGATCACATTGGGATAGGTCCGGGCAAAGGAGATAAGGGCCTCCAAAATCCCCTCCCTGTTGCCCCACATGAGGGAGTCGCTACTCTGTCCCGTTCCGATATGGTAGATTTCCCGACGGTCGATGGGGAGGGAGAGGAGTTTCTCTTTAACTCCCCGATTGAAGGTGACGGTCTCCTGGTTGTAGAAGCTCTGGATCGAGCAGTAACTGCAGTCGAAGCCGCAGGATTCCACAAGATCGAGGGTCCAGAGATTACAGCATCGGGTCTTTGGACTCGCCACGGGGCAGAGACCGAAGCCGACCTTCTTCTCCTCCTCCCTGAACCGAATTCTCTCTCCCCTCTCCCTCTCAATCTGGAAGTTCCTGTAGCTCTTGGGTCTCTCCCGAATCTCCCGATACCTCTCCCTGATGCGGGAGAGGAGCTCCCTCCTCTCCCGACGGTCCTCCCAGATCTCCCTGATGGTCTCCTCACCCCACATCTGGAGATCGACGGCCATATCGCAGAGCTCCTTGAACTGGCTGTGGGAGAACCTGTAGCGGAGGGCCTTCTCCTCCAGAAATTTCTGGGTCTCTGGAGTCAGGGAGCCAAAATGGGTTCGGGCCCTCTTCGCCTCAAAATCGTAACCCTTCACGGCAGGAGCATACCCCTAATCATGAAATAGAACATGGCGGCCAAAACTGCGGCGGCGGGGACCGTAATGAGCCAGGCGGCCACAATCATCTTGAGGGCACTCCGTTGGACAAGCTCATATTTTTTCAAGGCTTTGAGGGCCTTCTTCTCTATCTTCGTCAGCTTGATCTCTCCATCTACCAGCTCGGCGATAACCTCCTTCTCCTTGTTGATCTTCTCGATGAGGGCCTTGACCAGGAAGGGGTCGGCCTTCTTGGGATCTCCAAGGGCCTCCAGGGCCCGCTCATACTCGGCCAGCTTCTCCATCTCCTCCTCCAGGCGGGCCCGTTTGAACTCCTCCTTGAGCTCCTCTTCGCTCTTTCTCTCCTCCTCTTCCAACCGCATGAGGTACTCCCTGAGAAAACCGACTCCAAAGATTCCTCCGACTGCGATATGGGTCGAGCTCACAGGGAGTCCCAGGGCAGAGGCGATAATGACGGTAATGGCCGCCGCCAGGGCGACGCAGAAGGCTCTAATCTGGTCGAGCTCCGTAATTCCCTTTCCCACCTTTTTGATCAGTTTGGGACCGTAGAGGGCCAGCCCCAGGGAGATTCCGAGGGCTCCGACCAGCATGACCCAGAGGGGGATGGGGGCTTTCTTCCCAAATTCACCGCTCATGATGGCGTCGTTGATCCCTGCCAGGGGTCCGACGGCGTTGGCCACATCGTTGGCCCCGTGGGCAAAGCTGAGAAGGGCGGCGCTGAAGATGAGGGGGATTGTAAAGAGCTGATTGATGGACTCCCGCTCATTGGGGAGTCTATCGGCCCTCTCGGCAATTCTCGGCTTGACGAAGAGATAGACGGCCACAGCTATTCCCAAACCGATGAGGATGGCCAGGGGGAGGGGGACTTTGATGATATGTTTGAGCCCCTTGACAATGAGGTAACTCCCAAAGGCCCAGCTCATGATGGCGATATAGAGGGGAACCCATTTTTTGGCCGCTGTGATCTTATCTTCCCGAAAGATAACATTCCTCTTGATGATGTAGAGGAACCCGGCGGCAATGAGTCCCCCTAGAACGGGGGAGATGACCCAGCTGGCGGCGATCTTTCCCATGGTGGACCAGTTGACCATGGTAAACCCTGCGGCGGCGATACCGGCTCCCATCACCCCTCCCACAATGGAGTGGGTTGTGGAGACAGGGGCTCCCATGGCGGTGGCGAGGTTGAGCCAGATGGCCCCTGCCAGAAGGGCCGCCATCATGATCCAGATGAAGGTCTGGGTATCGGCGATCATGGAGGGATCGATAATCCCCTTCCGTATCGTCCCCACCACATCGGCCCCCGCAATGAGGGCTCCTGCGGCCTCGAAGATGGCGGCTATGATGATGGCTCCCATGAGGGAGAGGGCTCCGCTCCCGACGGCGGGTCCTACATTGTTGGCTACATCATTGGCCCCGATATTCATCGCCATATAGCCTCCGAAGATGGCGGCTATGACGAGGAGGTACCTATGTTCGATCCCCCCGGCGTGGAGGGAGGCATAGATCATCACTCCGGCGATGAAGAGGAGGGCGATGACGATCCGACCTGCGTCGCTGAGGTCGAACTTTCTGGCACGCTTCACCTCGGGAATATGTTTGAGATCCATTATCTATCCTTCAGGCGCTCTTCTATAGACTGGGCGTGGGCTTGGAGCCCCTCTACATAGGCGAGGGTAGCCGCTACCCCTCCAATCTCCTCTACTGCTTCGGGGCTGAAGGAGATGATGGAGCTCTTCTTGAGAAAGTGCTCTGTGGAGAGGGGGCTGTAGAAGCGGGCCGTTCCCCCTGTGGGGAGTGTGTGGTTGGGGCCTGCAATATAGTCTCCGATGGGTTCTGGGGTAAATTCCCCGAGGAAGATGGCCCCTGCATCTCTGATCTTCGGGAGGAGTTGGAAAGGGTCTGCCGTCATGATCTCCAGATGTTCCGGAGCTATTCTATTCATCAGCTCGATCCCCTCCTCCATTGAGGAGGTCACAATGATAGCCCCCCGCTCTTCGATGGAGCGGGTTGCGATCTCCCGGCGCTCCAGCCCCTGGAGGAGGGTGGAGAGCTCTCTCTGGACCGCCTGGGCCAGCTCCCGACTGGGGGTGATGAGAATGGAGCTCGCCATCTCGTCATGTTCCGCCTGGCTCAAGAGATCGATGGCTACATAGCGGGGATTTGCCCCTCCATCTGCCAGAATACCGATCTCGCTGGGTCCGGCGATCATGTCGATATTGACCTCTCCATAGACCAATTTCTTGGCTGTGGCGACGAAGATATTCCCCGGTCCTGTAATCACATCGACCTTGGGGATTGTCTCTGTGCCGAAGGCGAGGGCCCCGATGGCGCTGGCTCCCCCCACTTTGTAGACCTGTTGGAAGCCGCAGAGGTGGCAGGCGGCCAGGAGGAGGGGGTTGGGCTCATTCTCCGGTGTAGGGGTTGTGACGACAATCTCTTTGACACCGGCGACGATGGCCGGAATTCCGTTCATCAGGAGACTGCTGGGATAGGCCGCTTTGCCGCCCGGAATGTAGAGCCCCGCCCTCTCGACGGGGGTTACCTTCTGTCCCAGAATGGTCCCGTTCTCTTCACAGTCGATCCACGATTTGGGGAGCTGTTTCCGGTGGTAGGCCTCAATTCTCTCATAGGCTGTGTGGAGGGCCTCCCTGACCTGTGGATCTAGCTCCCTGTATGCCCGTTCCATCTCTCCAGGATCGATGAGGAGTTCCTCGCTCCTCCGGGGCTCCCATCTGTCAAATTGGGCGATATGGGCCATGAGGGCACGATCCCCCTCCTCCCTGATCTCCTTCAGGATCTTCTGGACAACGGGGGTCACCTCCTCCATATCCATCTGGGCCCGGTCGAGAATCCTTTGAAACTCCCTGTCGAACCCGGGATCTTCTGTCGCTAGTACTCTCATCTTACTCCCCGATTATGGTTTTGGCGATTGTACCAAACTTTGCCTTGTATCTTGCTATCATAGTCTCGTTACCCAGGAGTCCCCCCTGGTGGATGTAGAGGAGCTTCTCACCAAAGAGGTTGTGGGCCTTGAGGGTGATGAAGCCGACCGGATCGTAGAGGAGATCGAACTCTATCCCGCTCCCCCCGACTATCTCTCCCCATATCTCCCATAATTCTCGGGAGAGCCGTCCAAAGGGATACCGCCTGGGTGGTTCCAGAATGGTTGGATGGCAGGAGCTGTCCGGCTCCAAGGTGGAGAACTGCCTCTGGAGATACTCCCTCCCTCCGACACAGGGGACCGTGAGGACCCGATACTCGGGGAGATATTTCTGGAGAAAGAGGGCTGTCGTCCCTGTCCCCGATGGGAGGAAGATGGTGATCTCCCTCCCCCTTGCCCACTGCCGAATTTCCTGGGCCAGAAGAGCAATTCCCAAGGCCGCCTCCTCTGTCCGCCCCCCTTCCGGTAGGATGAGAGAGGAGCCGTGGAGAATTGTGCGGGAGAGGAGGTTCCGCTCCTCGATGGGAAACTCCTCGATGGGGCGGAGTTCCATGCCCAGCTCCAGGGCCCCTTTGAGATTACCTGCCGGATTTTCCACGGCCCGGCGGTCGAAGCGGGCGTAGTAGATGAAGGACCACCTCCGCTTCCGGGCAATGTGGGCGAGGCTGTACATGGCGTTGGAGTGGAGGGAGCCGTAGGAGATAAGGGTATCGATGGGGAGTGGAGTGTGGAGGAGAAAGTGGAGTTTTCTCCCCTTGTTTCCACCGATGTGGGGGTCGAGAAGATCGTCCCTCTTCAACCAGAAGGGATAGGGTTTTGAGATGAACTCTACAGGTGTCGGCTCCATAGGAGAGAGTATAGTCTCCTCCGGTTACAAATTGGCGACATGGTGGAGATGGAGAGGGTAAAATCGGTTTCGGAGATGCCCCCTTCCTCCCCCTCCGGAGAGTGGGAGGGGTCAGTTGACATTGAGACTACGGAGATCCCTGTAGGCTTGGAGGACCCGTTCCTTCATACTCTTCTCCCCTTCTCGAAGCCATTTACGGGGATCGTAGTATTTCTTGTTGGGTTTATCCTCACCCTCTGGGTTGCCTATCTGGCTCTGGAGATAGTCGTGGTACCGTTCGATATACCCTTTGACGCCGCTCCAGAAGGCCCACTGGGTGTCGGTATCGATATTCATCTTGACGACGCCGTAGTCGATGGCTTCGTGGATCTTCTCTAACTCGCTTCCACTCCCTCCATGGAAGACGAAACTGACGGGCTTCTCCTTCTCGATACCGAGGTGGGTTCGGATATACTCCTGGGAGTTTTTGAGGATAATGGGTTCCAGTCTGACGCTCCCCGGTTTATAGACCCCGTGGACATTGCCGAAGCTGGCGGCAATGGTGAAGTAGGGACTGATCTTGCTGAGCCGCTGGTAGGCGAGGGCCACCTCTTCGGGCTGGGTATAGAGCTTGGCGTTCTCTATCCCTGTGTTGTCGACCCCATCTTCTTCCCCCCCTGTCACTCCCAGCTCTATCTCTAGGTGCATGCCCAGGGGAGCCATCCGCTTCAGATACTCTTCGCAGGTGGATAGGTTCTCCTCCAGAGGCTCCTCGGAGAGATCGAGCATATGGGAGCTAAAGAGGGGACGGCCATGGAGTCTGAAATACTCCTCCCCAGCGGCCAGGAGTCCATCGATCCACGGGAGGAGTTTCCGTGCGGCGTGGTCGGTGTGGAGTACTACACTCACCCCGTAGGCCTCGGCTAGAATATGGATATGTTTGGCGGCGGAGATGGCTCCGAGTATCGCCCCCTTCTGATCGCTGTTGTCCAACCCTTTACCGGCCCAGAAGTGGGCTCCCCCGTTGCTCAGCTGGATAATGATGGGAGAGTTGGCCTCCCGTGCCGCCTCCATGACGGCGTTGGCCGAGTTGGTCCCGACCACATTGATGGCGGGAAGGGCGAAATTATGCTCCTTGGCATACTCGTAGAGTCGGAGAAGATCGTCACCCCAGACCACTCCGGGCTTGAGGAATTGAGAGACCCCCATGGAACCCCCTTAGAGCATCTTTTTGATCTTGGCGTGTCTCTTCAACTTTTCAGCCTCTTTTCTCACCCTCTCTTGAAACTTCTCCATGTGGAGCTGTTGTTTGATCCGCTCCTTCACCTTCTCGAAAGGGATGGTGGAGGCCGGTTTCTTCTCCTCTACATAGATCACATGGTAGCCAAACTGGGTCTTGACAGGCTCTTTGGTGAACTGGCCCGGTCGGAGGGAGAAGGCGGCATCGCTGAAGGGTTTGACCATCTGTCCCCGTCGGAAGAAGCCGAGATCTCCTCCCCTCTTTCCGCTGGGGCCGACAGATTTGGTCTTGGCGAGCTCAATAAATTTCTCCTTCAGTTGGGATTTGGGAGTCTTCTCTAGCTCTTTGATAATCTCCTTGGCTTCCGATTCGCTCTTGACCAGAATGTGGCGGGCGTGGACCATCTCTGGCTGTTTGAACTGCTCTTTATGTTTATTGTAGTAGGATTTGGCTTCGCTGTCGGTGATGGTAATCGCCTCGTACTGCTTTCGCATCCAGGTTTCAAGGGCAAGGTCTCCCTTCAACTTCTGGAGAGCCTCTTTGAACTCTTTGGTATGCTCAATTCCACTCTTGATCGCCTTCTCTTTGAGGAGCTCCCTCTCGATGGCCTGTTCCACAACTTTCTCTTTGATCTGGGGAGGGAGCTGTTCAAAGCGCATACCGCTCTGGGCCAAGATGGGAGCTATATCATCTGTGGTGATCTTCTTCCCATTCACCTCGGCAATAACCTGGGCGGCCACAGCACTCCCTGCCGTGAGAGCGAGGGCTACCAAACCTCCGACGATGTAGTGCTTCATTCACCTATCCTTTTTCAGAAATTCGCCAAATTATAGCCAAAAAAGTTAACCAGTTACTTCATGTTATGATAGACATTCTGGACATCGTCATTCTCCTCCAGGGTCTCGATGAGCCGCTCCACCTTTTCGGCAGTTCCATCGTCGACATCGATCTCGTTGGAGGCCACAAGGCCGACGGTACTCTCCAAAATCTTGGCTCCCGCCTTTTCCACCGCCTCCAGGACCTTATTGAAATCTGCAGGATCGCTCTCGATGACCAGAACCTCATCGAACTCCAAAATATCGCTGGCTCCCCCCTCCAGGGCGGCCTCCATAATCTCATCCTCCCTCTCGTCCCGCTCTACGGTGATGACCCCCTTCTTCTCGAACATCCAGGAGACACTCCCGCTGGTACCGAGGCTCCCTCCATGTTTGGTGAAGGCGTGGCGGACTGCGGCAACGGTCCTGTTCTTGTTGTCGGTGAGGCATTCAACCATAACGGCGACCCCGCCGGGGCCGTACCCCTCGTAGACCACCTCCTCATATTTGACTCCGGGGAGGTTTCCACTAGCCTTATCGATGGCCCGCTTAATATTTTCCTGGGGCATGGAGACCGCCTTGGCCCTCTCGATGGCGAGACGGAGGGCCGCATTGGTATCTGGGTTGGGTCCCCCGTCCCGAACGGCTGTCATAATATCTCGGACGGCCCTGGTAAAGAGTTTCCCCTTTTTGGCGTCCTCTTTGGCTTTAATATGTTTGACTTTTGACCATTTATTGTGACCTGCCATGGGTGCTCCTGAAGAGAATTTGGCTAGAATTATAACAAAAAAAGGGTTGGCATGGTCTGGCGCACCCCCCAAGAGATCGAAGAGATCAAGAGACGCTTCCTCCGCCACTATCCCCAAGCCCGGACAGAGTTGGACTACCGCAATCTCTACGAGCTTCTGGTGGCTGTAATCCTCTCGGCCCAGTGTACCGACAAACGGGTCAATCTCATCACTCCCAAGCTCTTTGAGAGGTACCCCGATGTAGCCTCCCTGGCCAGAGCGGAGAGGAGGGAGGTAGAGGAGCTCATCAGGAGCTGTTCCTTCTTCAAGAACAAGGCCAAATATCTCATCGAAATGGCCCAGATGGTTATGGAGCGGTATGGCGGGGAGATCCCTGGCGATGAGCGGGAGCTCATGAAGCTCCCCGGAGTGGGACGGAAGAGTGCCCATGTGGTCATGATCGAATATTTCGGCAAGAATCTCATGGCTGTCGATACCCATGTCTTTCGGGTCGCCCACCGGTTGGGATTGAGCGATTCCAAAACCCCCAAAGGGACAGAGGAGGACCTGGTCATGGCTTTCAGGAGCGACCTCCCCAGACTCCACCAGGCTATGGTTCTCTTTGGCCGCTATATCTGCACGGCCCGAACCCCTAAGTGCTCCGACTGCTTTCTCTCCGATCTCTGTGAGAGTGATGAGAAGGGAGAGTGAAGGGTATGCGGAAGATATTGACCCCATGGGAGTGGGTGTAGTGGAGCTCCAGTCGGTGTTTGGAGAGAATCTGCTCCACGATGAGGAGGCCGAGACCGCTCCCTCGAGTTCCCCCCTTTCCTAGAGGTTCCCCGTAGCTGACTATCTCTATCACTCCCCCTCTGGAGAGGATTTTGATGGGGAAGGCCGTCGAGTAGCGGAGACCGTTGTCGATAAGGTTCTTCAAGGCGATGGAGAGGAGCTCACGATCTCCCCTGATTGTGAAGGGTTCGCTCTCAATCTCTATCTTCTCCTCATCGTCAATACAGCACCTCTCCAGGGCCGAGAGGAGGAGGGTTTCGCTCTCCATCTCCTCCTCCTTGAGATGGGCGATCGTGATTGTGTGGAGATCCAGAACCCTTTTTGTCAGCCTCTCGATCTGATCAATGGCCCTTTTGAGGGAGGAGAGATCCCTCCGTTCCAGGGCGAAACGGCTCTTGGCCAAGGGGGTTTTGAGCTCATGACCAATGAAGCGGAGGAGGTGTTCCCTTTCGAGAATACTCTCCTCTATCTTCTCGGCCATGAGATTGAAACTCTCCGCCACCCTCTCCAGCTCTGCACCTCCTCGGGGTTCGACTCTCGTTGTGTACTCCCCTCGGGCAAATTGGCGGATGGAGCGGGAGAGCTCCTTGAGGGGGTGGAGGAGTGTGACGACCGAGAGGTAGAGGAGAATGAGAATGAGGGCGTCCAAGATGATGAGGAGATTGATGGTGAGGTACTCCCTGTGGAAGCTTCCCTGACTCTTGTCGTAGAGGGAGATTGTTCTCCCGAGGTAGGTGAGGAGAAGGGAGAGATGGTGGTCTCTCCTCTCGATGATTGAGATATGGCCGAAGAGGATTTTTCTCTGGAGGATGGTCTCCCCCTCTTCCCTCCCCTCCTCCATCTCAAATCCTAACTCCCGTGCCCTCTCTCTCAAGAGGTTGTGGCGGTCCATGGCTAAGAGGGGGAGGAGTTCTCGGGCTGTCACGAGGTAGCGGTTGATTATGAGCTCCCTATTCTTTCCCTGGTAGAGCTGTTCCAGATAGAGACCGAGCCCCACCATGAGGGAGAGTCCCAGGAGGAAGAGGAGACTCACCTTTGTGAAGATGCTCATTGGTCGGGGGGAGGGGAGATGAATTTGTACCCTATTCCCCAGACCGACTTTATATATCGGGGGTTTCTGGGGTCGTCACCGATCTTCTGACGGATATTGCTGATGTGCATATCGACAGTTCTGTTCCTCGTATCTGGAGGGAGGGAGGTGGAGTGGATCAGCTGTTCCCGGGAGAGGGGCTTCCCCCTGTTCTCTGCGAGGAGTGTGAAGAGTTCAAACTCTGTCGGTGTGAAGTCGATGGGATAGCCATCTATGGAGACCCTCCTGTTCTCCTGATCGATGGTAAACTCCCCTACCTGGATGGTTTCCCTCTTCCTCCGACGGAGGATGGCCTCTACCCGAAGGACCAGCTCCCTCGGTTCGTAGGGTTTAGCCAGATAGTCCCAGGCTCCCAGTTCAAAACCGATAATCTTGTTCCCTATATCTCCCCGAGCTGTGGAGATGATGACGGGGATCTCCTTGGAGAGCCTCTTGAGGAAGTCGAATCCATCCAGCTTGGGGAGGGTGAGATCCAATATGATGAGGTCGAACTCCCTCTCTTCCACAAGTTTGAGGGCCTCTTCGGGATCGGCGGTCCCCTCTGCCGAGTAGCCGAACCTCTCCAGATACTCCCTGATCATCTCCTCCATCTCCCGATCATCCTCAATAATGAGAATTCTACTCAACTTCCCACTCCTTGTAGTAACGGGCAAATTTGCGGCGCTGTTCCGGAGTCAGAATAGAGTGGAGCGACGCAAAAAAGTCCCTCTCCAGGGCCATCTTCAACTGTTGAAGGGAGCAGTAGAGCCTCTCATACTCCTCCCTGTCAAACTCCCTCTTCTGGAAGAGCTGACGGAGCCGCTCCTCTAGCTCCCTCTCTCTCCTGTAGAGATGGGTCAGCTGTTTCCGCCGCTGGAGAAGGAGTTCCCTAATCCTCTCCTTCTGGTTTGGAGAGAGGTGGAGGAAGGAGAGATCGTAGGGAATATGGTCGTGGTCGTCGGAGTACTCCTCCCCATACTCCCCTTCACTTCCAAAGAGGGAGAGGATGAGGAGGAGAGTGAGAAAAACCCCTCTCATCGCTCTTTTCCCACCGATCTTCCAGGCGTGGGAGATCGGTGCTACTTCCTCCTTTCTTCACAATGTGATAGATATGCCTCTGGAGGCCAACGGCCTCAAACTCAAGCCATCCAAAATGGTGGCTATCCAGCAAGGCGATGGGCCTTACTGTGTGCCGAAGGAGGGCTCTAGATCCGCCTAGCTTAAGACTATCTCCTCAACGCCGACACACCTCTTGGTCACCTATTTTTAACAGGCTCTCTAGGGGTACCTCAACTACCCAGTGGAGTTGAGGCCTATCCCTGACTACCCCCGCCTTTGGAGATGGAGTATTGCCCTATCCCTTCGGTAATCGGATCTCTCTATCTTCTATCATACCCTTTTCTATATTTCGGTGACAAGCTTTGCAGTTAGATTTGGATCGGGCCCTCTTGAAACTCTCCTGGGAGATGGAGGAGTGCTTCTCCTTCCAAAAGGGGGTCTCCGTAATGGCGAGGGGCTCCCTCCCCTGGAGGCTCTTGAGAATGTAGAAGGCCGCCTCCTTTGTAGAGTTCTGGGCGCTCCTCTGGACCAGAAAGTTTTCAATGGCCCTCCTCTCCTCCTCTTCTAGAGAGGCGTCATCCCCAAAGTGGTTTTCCAGATCCGCCATAATCCGCTTCCACGAGCCTGCTGGCAGGAGGAAGGGGGGATAGAGGGTGTGGCAGGCGCCACACTCATTGGCGAAGGAGGGGTGGATGAGGGAGTACTCCTCCTCTTCATAGAGAGATTCTGTCAAGGGAGAGGAGTTGAGGAGGGCGACAAAGGGGGTGGCGAGGGCGGCTGTGAGGAAGAGGGTGGCAAGGAGTTTCTGGAAAGGTGTGAGTTCCACACTCTCGGCCTCTATATTTTTATACCCTGTCACCATAGATTTCAATACCCCCCGCTCCCGATGGAGGAGGAGATCGATAACCACCCCTCCGATATGGAGAGCTATGAGGAAGAGGGTCAGATAGGCTAGGGTTTCGTGGATCTCCTCGAAGAGCTCCATCTCCTTGAAGAGGGGAGAGTGGAGGGAGGAGGCGAGTCCCCTCCCCTCCTGAATTCCGTAGGTCAGAACTCCGGAGATGACGGTGAGGGTTATGGATATGATGATCCCCACCATGACAAAGGAGGCCGCCGGGTTGTGGGAGGGGTAGGGGGTCTTCGGGTCTCCCATGAAGTGGAGGAGTTCCCGAAAGTTGAGGGGCCAATCTCTGAAGCGGGAGTATCGGGGCCCCAGGAAGCCCCAGAGAATGCGGAAGAGGATGAGAAGACCAATTCCGTAACCGAAGGCTGTGTGGATGGGGAGGAGGTGCTCCTCAGAGGAGCTGATGAAGACCACCGCCATATAGACAACGAGGAGCCAGTGGAAAAGCCGTGTCGGCACTGTCCAGATATAACTTCTCTTTTCCATACTCTCCTCCTCTCGCCCTGAACTCTTTTTCAATCTTCCCAGGGCCCGTAATTGGGAATGGAGATGGGCTCATACTCTCCCCTCTGGGCTCTGGGATGGCAGGCCGTGCAGTTGGCGAAACTCTTGACCTCCCTCTGTTTGACAAGCCTCTTTGGAATTTCTCTGTGCTCCTTTTTGAAGTAGGGAGTTTCGCTGATTCGGAGGGGGGTCTCATTGGGGGGAACACTCTGGGCAAACTCCCCTAACTCCTCTGCTCCCCTCCTATCTCCGCTCCTCTCTTTCAGATACTCTGTGAGAAGTCTCCTCTCTCTCTCCTCCACCGTGGCATCCACTCCGAAGTGGTCCTCCAAATTCCCCATGATCTTCTCCCAGGACCTGGCTGGGAGGAGTTGGGGCTGGTAGGCCATATGGCATTCAGAACAGAGGGTTCTGTAGAGAGATGTCCCATTATGATCTTGAGATGCCCCTCCAGCTCCGATTATGAGGGCGATGAGAACGACTCTTTTGATGAACATGGTCTCCCCCTTTTCAGAAGTTGAGAATGTAGAGGAGAACATCCCCCTTTTCCTGGGGGGTTCCCTCCCGTCCGTAGGTATCTTTGAAGTTCCTCCTGAGCCACTTCTTCACCTTTTTAATATCCTGGAGCCGCTCCCCATTGGCTCGGGGGGCGAGGGGAGCTATCTTCTTCCCTGTGAAGATCTGTTCTCCCCACTGGGTCAGGTCTCGGGTGTGACAGCTGGTACAGGCCATCTTCTTCCCCCTCTTCCCCCGTTGGAGAGAGGTGAAGATCCGCTCTCCCCGCTCCTTGCTGAATCCTGTGAAATTGGGATCCCGCTCCTTGGCCTCCCGAGCCAGCTCCTGGAGGTAGCCCTCGATGGCCCCTCCAAAGCTGAGGGTGGCTACAAGGAGGGTGGTTGCTATTCCTCCAACCATTCTCTCCTCCTTTTTCCGATCTCTCACAGACAATTATGACGGAAAGGGATCAAGGGAGCCAGTCGATTTTCTTGAAGATTTCTTGACAATTTATGGGGGAGGGAGGATCAAATCTTGTCGATCACCCACTTTCCGTAGCGGTAGGAGAGTTCTACTCTATCACACCGTCTCTTGATCTCTCCAGGAGAGAAGTTACCAAATTTCCGACCCAGGAGGGCGACGAGACCCACATCGAAGCGGGCCAGGAAGGAGTTGGGGTTCCGCTTGATCCGTTCTACCAGGGAGCTATAGCTGGTGAGGAAGCGGAAGGTGTAACAGACCTCTGCCACGGCTCTATTGGAGGAGAGGGATTTGAGGGAGCGGACTTGGACATCGAGAGGTTGGACGATTTCGATTGAGGAAAAGGGGGTGAAGTAGCCGATGAGGAGCCTCCGTACCTCCTCTTCCTTCAACTCTTTGGAACTGCATCCGACGAGGAGGAGAATTAGGAGGAGCCACCGCACAGGAGCTCCTTGAGGAGCAGATAGATCGGCTGGATAGTCTCAATTTTGACCCTCTCCTCCCGAGAGTGGGGGAACTCGATGTCGGGTCCTATGGAGACGATCTCCATCGTCGGGAACTTCTGGGCTATGATGGCCGTTTCGAGGCCTGCGTGAACTGCTCTGTAGGCCAGATCGGGGGTGTATCTGCTATAGATCCTCCAGACCTCTCTGGCAAACTCTCCTATTTGGGGTTGCCAGGGGGGATAGTCGTTGTGGCTCTCCTGCTCCACACCGAAACCGAGGAGGAGGGCCCTATTCTCCCGTTCCAGCCGTTCCAGCTCCCTCTTTTCCATGGCTCGGAGGGAGAGGGTGAGGGTGACCCTCTCCTCGGAGGTCTGGACAATGGCCAAGTTCTGACTCATTTGGGGAAGGTCGAGTTCCCTGTTCCACCCCCGTACCCCGTGGGGGATGGCCAGGAGGAGGGCGATGAGGTTGAGGTCCTGGACAATGATGGGGAGGGGATCGACAGGGGTTATGGTGAACCCTTCCCGTGGTTCAACCTCTCCCCAAACTACGGCTCTGGCCGAAGCGGGAATGGCATTGGGCCGCTCTCCCCCCTGGATAGAGGCAATTCGGAGGTCCTGGGTGGCCAGATAGTGGAGGAGCTCCTTGAGGGCGTTGGGAATGGGCTTGTCGATGTCAACCCCCGAATGTCCCCCCTTCCCCTGGTAGGAGATCTCCCAGAAGGGACCCTCGACCCTCTCCCTCTCGATGTAGAGAGTCCCCTCCAGGTCCAGTCCTCCGGCCGATCCGACAAAGATGGCTCCAAACTCTTCGCTATCCAGATTGATAAGTCGGTGGGCGTGGAGTTTGAGCTCCAGATTGCGGGCGCCTACTAGACCGATCTCCTCATCATTGGTGAAGAGGTACTCCGCCTCGACCCCCTCCTCCATGAGGGCCAACATGAGGGCTACTCCGATCCCGTTGTCGGCTCCGAGAGAGGAGTTCCGTGCCTTCAGGTAGCCTCCCTCCTCCAGAACCTCTATCTTGGGGGCCTCTCCAAGGCAGACCATATCGTAGTGGGCCTGGAGAGCTATGGAGCGGCGGGAGCGGTAACAGAGGATATTTCCCGCCCTGTCGATGAGGGCTTTGAATCCGTGGTTCTGGGCAAATGTGGCGATATACTCCCGCATCTCCTCTGTCCGACCGGAGCAGTGGGGAATTGCGGTGAGCTCCCTGAATATCTGGAGGACCCGCACTAGAAGTGTCTCCCCCGCTCTTTAAAGATCTCCGGGAGCTTCTGGCGGTCACTCTTGGTCAGATCCTCTTCAATGTAGCGAAAGAGTTTTCTAGTCACATCGGGATATTTGGGGGCCAAATTTTCCACCTGTTGCCAGACCCGTTTGAAGATGGTCTCTGGGAGGGCGAGAAAATATTTGGGTGGATTGTACTCCTGGACGAAGCGGGCTATATCGTGGGCGATGGCCCTGATCACATCCTCTTCCAGTTTCTCTTCGATCCCGTGCTTCTCGGCGATACCGCCGCTGGTCCTGTTGGGAGATTTGAACCGCCCCGCCTCATCGGTGACAATATCCTTGACCTTCCAGTGGGCCTCCACGTAGTCAATGGCGTTGACCAGGTCCAGTTTAATATTCTGGGGTTTTAATCCCGCCTCCGCTTCCAGATCCCTCGGCTCTGCCCTATAGACCTTCATCTCTCCAAGATTTGCAACGATAACCAGATCCCCGACTTTCATCGCTTCCCCTTTTTTTCTGGTATTGTAGCATGTTTCGCCTTTCGGTAGAAGTAGTTGGTAGCCTCCACAAAGCCATCGACACTCCCACAATCAAACCGCTTTCCCCGAAATTTATAGGCCAGGACCATTCCCTTCTGGGCCTGGACCTTCAGGGCGTCTGTCAGCTGGATCTCCCCTCCCACTCCGGGGGGAGTGTGGCGGAGAATGTCGAAGATGTCGGGGGTCAAGATGTACCGCCCGATGACGGCTAGATTGCTGGGAGCCTCCTTGGGGTCCGGCTTCTCTACCATATCTTTGACCACATAGATTCCATCTTCCAGCTCTTTAGCGGCCACAACCCCATATTTTTGGGTCTCTTGGGGCTCCACCTCCATAACCGCCACAATGGAGCAACGGAATTTTTGGTAGAGATCGACCATCTGGGCGAGGACCCCTTTCCCCTCTCCTTCACAGAGGTCGTCGGCCAGGACAACTCCAAAGGGTTCGTTCCCGATGAGGGTCTCTCCCACCAGGACGGCGTGGCCCAACCCCTTCATCTCCTTCTGGCGGGTGTAGGTAAAGGTGTAGTGCTCCACGAGCTGGCGGATCTCGTCGAGGAGGTGCTCCTTGGAGCTCCCCCTGATCTGGTGTTCCAGTTCGTAGCTGATGTCGAAGTGGTCCTCAATGGCCCTCTTCCCCCGTCCTGTGATGATGGCCATTGTATCCATACCGGCTTCGATAGCCTCTTCGACCCCGTACTGGATGAGGGGTTTGTTGACTATGGGGAGCATCTCCTTGGGGATGGCCTTGGTGGCTGGGAGAAACCGGGTTCCATATCCTGCCGCTGGAAAGAGACATTTCCGTATCATCTTCTTCGCCTTTTGAATGATCTGATGAGGAGCCAAATTATACCAACTTCGACGGCGAGAAGGAGGTAGTGGAGGAGATAGACCTGCTCCTCCTTCGGCCCCTCTACACTCTTATAGAAGAGATAGCTCCCAACCAGTCCGATGAGGTAGCCCATCTGTTTGGAGATGTCAACCTTGGTCAGATAGGAGGCCCGTCGGACCAGGAGGGTTTCGGCCCTGACGAGGTAGGCCCCGAAGATGAAAGTGAGCTGGTAGCCGCTGTAGATGAGGAGGGCGGTCATGTAGGTGTAGGGGTGGATGAGGAAGAGGAGAACCAGGAGGAGAATGGTTACCTCCACCCCGAGGGCGATGAGAAAGTAGTGGTAGAGGTCCATAATTCGGTGGTAGAGGCGGGCGATCCCCATCATGCCGAGGGCGAGGAAGATCCCCCCGGCAGAGTAGATAGAGGGTTCTAGGGGCTGGTAGATGGTGAAGATACTCCCCACCGAAAGCCCCGTAAAGAGGGAGTTGAGGAGCTTGTATCGGAGGTAGGGGCGGAGCTGGAGCCTCAATAGGTCGCCCTTATGCCGATATAAAAGCTCCTGTCGGGGGTCGCATATCCGGCCACCTCCTGATAGAAGCGGTCAAAGAGGTTCTCAATCTTGAAGAAGCCGCTGATATGGTCGGCGAAGCGGTGGTCCACCATAAGGTTGGTCACATTGTAGCTCCCGATTTTGCTTCCATCTATATCCCGCCGCTCTCCGATGTAGGAGCCGTTGAGGTTGAGGGTATCCTCCTCTGTAGGATACCAGGTCAGAGAGTAGCTGACCTTCTCCTTTGCCCGTCGGGGGAGCCGTCTCCCATTACTATCCTCTGGGTCGAGATAGGTATATCCCAGCTGGAGGGAGAGCTGATCCCAGAGTGTCTTCTGGAGTTGGAGCTCCCATCCTTTGAAGTGGCTGGTCCCAGAGGCGTTGTAATAGTAGTCGTTGGGGGTTGTGTAGTTGCCGTCTGGGTCGTTCCACTGGATCAGATCCTCTACCCTGTTGTGGAAGTAGGTCACCTTGAAGAACTCTCCCTCCAGGGAGAGGGTGTAGCCCATGCTCTTTTCGGGTTGGAGATTTTCGGTGGCGTTGTAGTTCAGTTGGAAAATAGAAGGGGCTTTGTAGCCCGTTCCCAAGTTGGCGGCGATGGCAAGGTTGTAGGGAAGTCTGTATTTGGCCCCCACTTTGAAGGTGAAGCGGTCATCAAAGGCGTTGTAGCTGTCGAAACGGAGGGCTGTTTGGAAGGTGATCTTCTCCAGTTTATGGAAATGGGTGAGGAAGAGGTAGTGGTTCTGGTAGCCGTCCCGAGTCTCTATACCTCCCGATTTCTGCTGGTAGAACCTCTGCCATCCTCCGCCCAGCTGGATCCTCCCCTCTCCATATTCTATCTTCTCCTTGAGCTCCAGCTCCCTAATAGTGCCGCTGTAACCGCCGTATTGGCTCCTTTTGAAGCCTGAATAGCTGTACCGCCCCTCTATTTTGTGGTTCTCCAACTCCCTCTCCACACCGATAGAGAGGAAAAGGTCCCGTACTCTGTTGATGGTGTAGGGAGAGTCGGGGGCGTCGGCTCCAAAGTTGTCGTAGTGGATAGTAGCTCGGAGGGAGGTGAGGGAGGCGAAGAGTCGGTAATCTCCGATCTGCCGACTCCCTTTGAGGGTAAGTTCTCTCCGGTCATACCCATCATCTTCCAAAGGGAGCTCTCCCGCTTTGACTCGGTAGAGGGGCTCCCCTGGACGGGCACTATAGGCTGTGAAGCCATCGGTGGTCAATTTGGTCAAGGAGAGGGCGAGGGAGCTCTCTTCGGAGGAGTGGAGATAGGAGAGAGAGTTCTTGACCGTTCCAAAACTTCCCCCCTCTATTTTCCAACTGCCGTGGGTACCCCTGGTGGGAGATTTGGTGACGATGTTGATCACTCCAGCTAGGGCGTCTGCCCCCCATACTCCGCTCTGGGGCCCTCGGAGAATTTCTACACGCTCCACATTGTCGAGGTCGATGAGTTCCAGAGCGGCTCCGTTAAGGTTGGTCGGGTCGTTGTAGCGGATTCCGTCGATGAGGATCAGAGTCTTATCGGGGGAGAGTCCCTGGAGATAGAGGGATGCAGGTTGGCCGAAACCGCCTGTCTGGACGAGATCGGCTCCCACAACTTGACGGAGGAGCTGATCGAGACTCTCCCATCCCCGTTCCGAAATTTCCTCGGCCGTGATCACCGTCAGGTCATCACTGAGGTCACCGATTGTCTGGGGACTCTTGTCGGCTGAGATGACAATCTTCTCCAGGGCCTCAATCCGAGCCTCTTGGGCGTGGAGGAGGACTGCTGAGACAGTAGCTGTAATCGCCATGAGGGAGAAATATTTCCCTTTAAAACCTGGTGCCATAGTGACTCCTTTGTGTGTAGAGATGTGGAGGAGAGCTTCTCCCCCCTGAAATTATAGCGGAGTCCAAGGTTCGTCGATGTTCTGGAGATGGAACTCTCCTCTGAGAGACCCTGCAGATTTTCTCCTCCTATTGTGGGAGATGGCCAATTCAACTATGCACACGGAGGGCCAATTTTGACAATTTTCCTAGAAAAAGCTATAATTGTGTGCAAAGTAAACAAAAGCTCTCT
>JAADDW010000045.1 GCA_013153715.1 Campylobacterota bacterium
ATATGTCTCACCTCGGAGGTCTTGACTTCACCCCCGGGGAGAAGATGTCGCAAAGCTTTTGCCCTCCATAGTTTTGTGCTACAATGTGATTGATCTCTGTGGGCAGAAGAAACCGATTTCCTCCGAGTGGAGTATCGGGAAGGGAGTTTCAGTATCTGGAAAAGAGACCAACTGAAAAGAGAGCTAGAAATTTAGCTTAAGAGCGGTAGGGTTGGAACGATCCGAACGGACGCCCGTGGAGAGTGCGATTGCACTCGTTGAAGCGGGAAGCTCCTCATTTCAATGAGGAGTAGTTCACTTTTCCTGGGAAGAAGGTAGAAACCGCCAAATTCCACCTTCTGGCCAGTGTAGAGCTTGGGGAGGCTTGATAGTGGACCCAAGGTAGGTGATGGGAGAGGGTCTTGGCCTCTCTGGGAGGGAATATAAATTTGGTGAGAAAGGAGGAAAGTAGCGCACTCCCTCTGACCGCTCTGAAAAAGGGAGTGGTGGTCGGGTACCTGCGCGAAGAAGTTGTGAGGTATTCTACAGCCCTGTTCATCGTACTCCTCTTTGCAGTTATCAGTTATCTCTGGCTGGATCAGAGGGCGGTCCTTCTGGTGGCGGGAGAGGGGGGGACCATATGGGAGCTCATTACAGCCTTGGGAAATGGAATTGGGGTCCTCCTCATCTCCTTTCTCCTCTTCCTCTGGTGGCGGAGGGAGCAGAATCCGAAAGCCAGAGAGGCCCTCTTCGTCTTCTCCTCCGTCCTCTTGGCCGGGATTATCGTCGACATTCTCAAACCCATTATCGGAAGGGCCCGTCCCAAAATTCTCTTTCAGGAGGGATTCTACGGCTTCGATCCCTTCAGCTTCACCTCCTCCTACTGGTCCATGCCCTCTGGCCACTCTTCGACAGCCTTCGCCCTGGGGGTCTCCCTGGCCCTCCTCTATCCCCGCTACCGTTTCATCTGGCTGGGGCTCGCCGTTCTGGTTGCTCTCAGTCGGGTCGTCCTGACCAAACACTATCCCAGCGATGTAGTTGTCGGTTCTTTCATAGGGGGAGTGAGTGCCCTCTGGCTCTATAGGAGATTGTATGGGAGATAGGGTAATCCTCTCCCTCGTTATCTTCCTCAGCTTCTACCTCACTCTCGGCTACTATCCCCTCTTCAATCTAGATGAGGGAGCCTTCAGCGAGGCGACTCGGGAGATGGTGGTTGGAGGGGACTATATTACCACCTATCTCAATGGGGCCCTCAGGTTCGATAAGCCCATTCTCATCTACTGGCTCCAGGCTCTGAGTGGCAAGCTCTTGGGGTTCAATGAAATAGCTATGAGGCTCCCTAGCGCCCTTGCGGCCACAGCCTGGGCCTACCTCATCTACCACTTTACCGAGAGGCACTTTGGCAGAGAGAAGGCCTTCCTCGCTACCCTCTTTATGGCGGGGAGTATCCAGATCTCCATTATTGCCAAGGCGGCCATCGCAGACGCCCTCCTCAACCTCTTCATCGCCCTCTCCCTCTTCTCCTTCTATACCTATCTGGAGGAGGGGAGAAAGGGGGCCCTCTATCTCGCTTTTGCCGCCGTTGCCCTAGGGACACTGACCAAGGGGCCTGTGGCTATTGTGATTCCAGGGGTTGTCGCCCTCCTCTCTCTCTGGGGAAAGTGGGCCCTCTTGTTGAGAACTCTCTTCGATCCCGTAGGGATCCTTATATTTCTGGCTATTGCGGCTCCGTGGTATATTGCGGAGTATCTGGAACAGGGGGAGAGGTTTATAGAGGGGTTCATTCTGAAGCACAATCTCTCCCGCTTCGGTGGGGAGTCTATGGAGGGACACGGCGGATCGCCTCTCTACTACTTGGTCGTCCTCTTGATAGGGCTCATTCCCTTTACCTCTGTGGCCCTCAAGGCTTTGGGGGGGATAAAGGGGTGGTTCGAGACCCCCCTTAAAAGGTATCTCGCCTTCTGGTTCCTCTTCGTCTTCATCTTCTTCACCCTCTCTAAGACCAAGCTTCCCCACTACATTATCTACGGCTATACCCCCCTCTTCATACTGATGTCCCTCTATTTCGAGAAGATCCGTTCTTCCCTCCTCCTCTTCCTCCCCTACCTCCTCTTTCACGGCCTCTTCTTCCTCCTCCCCTTTCTGAAACCCCTCGTTCTGGAGTATGGGGTAAAGCCTGGAAGCTACGAGTTCCATATTGTGGAGGCCCTCCATTTCGGGTGGAGTTATATTCTCTACTTTGGAGCTACCCTCCTCATCGGTCTCTGGCTCCTGAAGTGGGAGAAGAGGAAGGGGATAGTGGTGGCCTCTCTGGTTACCCTTATATCATTAAATCTCTTTATAGCCAAGGTTTACGCCGAAGCCGCCGAAGAGCCGATTAGAGAGGCGGCCCTCTTGGCACGGGAGCGGGGGTGGAGTGTGAAGATGGAGGGTATCAATGTTCCGAGCTTCAACTTCTACCTCGGGAAGATAAATGATCCCAAAAGTGATATAATATTGACGAAAAGAGAGGCTCTCGACCGGTACCGAGAGAAGGAGATACTCTACCAAAAAGGGGGAATAGCCCTCATAAGGAGGAGGAATGATACAGGAGTTCATGACTAGGGACCATAGGGAGTGTGATGCCCTCTACGCTCCCTTGGAGGAGGCCATCTCCAAGGGGGAGTGGGATAGGGCTCTGGAGCTCTTTGTCCCCTTCAAGAGGGGGATGCTCCGCCATTTTGCCATGGAGGAGGAGGTTCTCTTCCCCGCTATGGAGGAGTTTGTCGGAGGAGGAGAGGGGCCGATCTATGTGATGAAGATGGAACACAATCAGATTAGGAGTATTATCAACTCCCTCGGGGAGGCCATTGAGGCCAAGGATCAGCAGAAGGCCTTGGGGTATGGGGAGACCTTCATGATTATGACCCAACAGCACAATATGAAGGAGGAGCAGATTCTCTATCCCATGGCGGAACAACTTCCCCTCGACCAGAATGGAATAGTGGAGAAAATGGAGGGGGTGGAGCCTTGAAGTTGAGGGAGATTGTTGTCGATACACGGGAGCTGGAGGCGCCGGGACCGATGCAGATGGTATTGAGTGAGTTGCAGTCCATGCTTGCAGGGGAGAGTTTTATCCACCAGATACACAGAATGGAGCCGACAATGTTGATCAACCGTCTCAAACCTATGGGCATAGAGTATATCCTCCGCAAGGAGGGAACGGTTTACCATATTTACTACTTCTATCCGGAGGATCGGAGGCAGGTGGAGGAGCAGATCGATGTTTAGCGGCGTCTCCCTCGATCAAGCTCCCCCCTTCGAGGCTCCCCTTATCTTCTTCATCACAGCCCCTCTCTTCGCCATCATCGGAGCCATTCTCCTCATCATAGGAGCTGGAGGTTTCGGTGTCCTCCACAGCTTCACCATCGGCTTCCTCACCCTCGTCATGATAGGGGCTCTCCAGCAGATGCTCCCTGTAGTTGTCGGAGTCCGTTTCAAATATCCGAAGGCCCTCTCCTATACTCTCATCGTCCCTCTGGTTATAGGGGTGATCGCTATAGTGGCGGCCCTCGGTTTTGGCCATGCCGATTCCGTTTCGGTGGCCGGTATTCTGCTCCTCCTCTCCCTCTGGTTCTTCTCTCTTATTACCATAGCCAAACTCCTCAAGGCTCCCAGAAAGAGTGATAGCGTCATCGCTATGATCCTCTCCCTCCTCTCCCTCCTCTTCGCAACGATTCTCGGAGTCCACCTCCTCATCTCCCTTATATTGGGGAATGAACTCAACTTCTTGGCGGCCCACGGAGCCTTTGCGGCCTTTGGTTGGGTGGGTCTCCTCATTATCGGGGTCTCCTATCAGGTGATCCCCATGTTCTATGTGACCGAGGAGCTCTCCCCCCTCTTCAAGCAGACCCTGGCCCCCGCCATTTTCGGTTCCATTGTCTTCTATACGGTAACGGAGGATAAGCTCTTTTTCTGGATTATCAATGTCCTCTTCCTCAGCTTCGCTCTTATCTCCCTTCTCCGTATGAAGGAGCGCCAGAGGAAGTTGAAGGAGCCCTCTGTCGCCTTCTGGCAGAGTGCCCTCATTCTCCTCATTGCGGCGGCTATCTACAGCTTCATCGACCAAGATGAGCGGTATGCCGTCGCCTTCGGGTACGGATTTGCCGCTACAGTTGTCTATGGTATGCTCTACAAGATTATCCCCTTTCTGGTCTGGTTCCACCTCTCCAGTAGAGGGTTTCTGGGAATTCCGACGATGAAGGAGATGGTCAACGAAGACTTTATCTGGCTCCATCTCTATATCCACCTCTCGGCCATCTTCTTTCTCTTCACCGTTCCAAAATTGGGAGCCTATATAACGATTGTCGAGAACCTCCTCTTCCTCTGGACGATGAGGGATCCTATCAAGCTCTACTTCGACTATAGAGACCGTCCCTCCCCCTTGGACCATCTCCAGGGGAGATGAGCTACCTCATCGTCTTCCTGGCGGGCTTCCTGGCCGCCACCTTTCTCCCCGTCTATTCGGAGGCGGTCTTCCTCTACTATCTCCCCAAAGATCCCTATCCCCTTCTCCTTACCTTGAGTGCCGCCATCGGCAACACCCTAGGTTCTCTAGTCAACTACGCCATCGGACTCTTGGGGGAGCGCTATCTCCGAAAGAGGGTAGATGAGAAGAGCCTCAACAGGGCTGAGGAGCTCTTCGCCAAATGGGGGGGATGGAGTCTCCTCCTCTCCTGGGCACCGATTATCGGGGATCCCCTCACCTTTGTGGCCGGTCTGATGAGGTACGACTTGAAAAGGTTTCTCCTCCTGGTCTTCATTGCCAAGTTTGGGAGGTACTATCTCCTCTACCTTGGATATAAGGGAGTTACAAAGCTCCTCTGAGGGAAAGGGGATAAGTTTGCCCTAAAAGGCTCTTCCTATGATACAATTCTTTAGAGAAAGTGGAAAGGAGATCCAATGGAACTGAAGGAAGCGATGCTACTCAACACCCTTGTCTTTGAGACCTTGGGAAATCCGGAGAATGAGCGCCGTTTCAAACTGAAATCCCTGAAGAAGTGGGGTTTCGATCTGGTCTTCGGAAAGAGGGATGGAGAGGAGACCTACTTTGCCACAGCCAATCGGCAGGAGGGGGAGCGGTATGAGAGTGATGGAGAGGAGTACGAGGTTATCGAGATTCTCAAGGAACTCCCCAAGGATCGGGAAGTTTACGCCTATATCGAGATGATTGAGGGGCAGGCCTTCCTCCTCGTCGATCTGAGGAAGGGGGAGGAGAATATTCCTGTCCTCCAACTACCGGCAGGAGAGATTCTGCTGGCCTTCCTGAAAAAGCATAAACTGACCAAGGTTATAGATGCCCTCCGCAATTTGGGGAGTGCGGCTAGTCTCGTGAAACACCATGGAGAGGAGGGGAAACCTCTCCCCTTTGAGGAGCTCCCCCCTCTCCCCCGCCGCTTCTTGAGGGATGCCAAGAAGATAGAGAAGGAGATGGGCTTCGGTCGGATCGCCCTGGCCTACTTCGGGGAAAATAAAGATGGGCGGGCCCGCTACTGGCTCCACTGGATGGTCCCCACCATCGCCCTCTTCGATGAGCAGATAGCCCAGAAGATCGATAAGACCTTGGCGGAGTTTGTCTGATGCTCATCGCTTGGAACGCCTTGGCCCTGGGGAAGGGGGAGTTTCTCCAGGACGATTTGGGAAGGTACATTCCGGGTAACGAGGTTGTGGAGGCGGTGGAGAGCGCTCTGGTCTTCTACCTCATCAAGAAGGATAGGGAGCTGGAGGGAACGGTGCGGAGGTCTATACTCTCCACCGATACGAAGCCGAAGCTGAAGGAGCTCTCCAGGAGGATCAAGGACCATGTCTTCCATAAGTACCCTGTAGAGATAGGCGTTGAGAAGCGGATCTACCTCCCCTCCAACGGAATAGAGCGGGTCGCTGTAGAGCGGTTCGACCACAGGGAGAAGAGATTTGTGGAGAGGAGGGAGATTGAGGTTTTCAAGGGGGTTATTGAGGAGTTCTCCATAGAGAGCGATAATCCCCAGCTTATCAAGACCTCCCTTCTGAGCTACGCCCGGGGGCTTGCAGAGCAGGAGCACAAACTTCTAGAGGGGACCATTCTAGAACCCTACATCGTCGAAATCCAGAATAGGATAGCCAACGAGTGGGAAAATACCCTCCGGATAGGGGAGTGGACCACAACTCCTTACAAGGGGGATCTCCTCTTCTTCTGGAGGATTAAGGAGGTTCGGGAGAAGCTGTTGAGGGAGTTCCATATTGACATTCGTCCCAAGGATACCCTCTTCATCCCCAAGTATAAGGAGTTCCTCGGCTGGTCTGAATGGCGCAAGTAGCCCAGGGGGCTACTTGTCTAGCTTTCCTGCTTGCATATCGGCCTGGAGATGTCTCGTGAGCCAGTAGGCTACATTGTAGAAGCTCTGGTTTCTGTTGCCATCTTCGTTGACGAGATGGCTGGAGAAGCGGGTGGGGTATCCGAGGTGGTAGATACCGTCGGCCACTGTGTTGATCAGGTTGCGTCCCTCGATTCTGTCGACAGCCCCGTCATTCTGGATGCGGTGGAAGCCCGTTTCACTATCTTTCTCATCATCTCCATGGAGTTCCGCCCACTCTGCCTGATAGTGGTCCACCAGGTAGCGGTTCATCGCTTTGACCTCTTCTGACGAGATAAATCGATCCTCTGCAACTCCGAGCTCTTTGATGGCTTCGACAATAAGTTCATTCATTCTGTTGGCGTTTCGGGCCGCCACCCGAATATCCTCCATGGAGACTTTGCGGAGGAGTCCCTCATCGTGGTAGATCACATCAATTATTCTGTCGAGGGCCGTTCCCGTTGTTCCCTCCACCTCTTTAAAGGAGGGGTTCTTCAAGGTTCCCCGCTTCAGATCTTCAGCGAGCCCCTGTTCCAACCACCAGGCCACATCTTCGAAGGTCTGGTTCCTGTTGCCGTCTTCGTTGACCAGATGGTATTTGTGGTCGGTTGGGTAACCGAGGTGGTAGATCCCATCGGCGATGGTATTGATCACATTGTGGCCAAACATCCTCGTCGTAGCCCCGTCGTTCTGGACCAGATGGTAGCCATACTCCTCATTGTCCTCATCGTCTCCGTGGAGCTCTGCCCACCGACTCTGGTAGTTGTCCACAAGGTAGTGGTTGAGGGTGCGAATGTCTGCAGGGGAGAAGGAGCCGTCGTTGGCTATTCCCGTAGCCTTGATCCCTTCGACAATGAGTTTATTCATCTCGTCGGCATATCGGGCACCCGCCCTGAGGGTACTGGTCGGGTTCTTCTCATTCAATCCCCGATCGTTGAGGATAACCTCCACAATCCGATCCAACCCTGTTCCTGTGGTCCCTTTTACCTCCTGATAGCTGGAGTTCTTCAGGCTCCCCTTGTCGGCAACCTCATCGAGGAGGAAGGCCACATAGCGGAAGCGGTCCCCCTTGGAGCCGTCCAGTTTCGCTGTATGTTTATCATCATATTTGGGGAGTCCAAGATTGTAGATTTTGCCCCAGACACTCTTGGCGGCGTGGTGGCCGATGGCGTAGATCTCCCCATGTTTTTCGACTTTGGCAAATTTCTCCCGAAGATCGGTCCACTGGGAGCCGTAGTTTTTGGTAAGGTAGAGGTTGATCTCCATCACATCGGAGGCCAGCAGTTTGCCGTCATTGGCGAGACCGTTCTCCCGAATGGCCTCTTTGATGAGTTCGTTCATTGTTGCGGCGGCCTCCTTCGCCTCTTCGATCTCCTCTGGAGATACCCGATAGGCGATTCGGCGGTCGTTGTCGATAATCTCGATGATCTGGTCGAGACCTGTCGGTTCGAGGATCTCATATTTGGCCCTCTCTTCGTCGAGGAGCCGTCCAATATCGGAGGAGCCTCCTTGGAGGACTACAGTATCTATGAGGGCTCCATATCCGTCGTTCTGATCTTCCAGCTCCCTCAATGTGATGGTCTGCTCTCCCCCTTTTCCGACAAAGGTCCCTCCATATTTGTACCATCTATTGGTCGGGGTGACCCGAGCTATTACCTCCCCATCGACGAGAATCTCAAAATCGCTGGTTCCGCTCCTTCGGGCATAGGCGTCCAAGGTGATCAGGTAGTGTTTTCCCGCTTCTGTCGTTACCACCTGGGAGAGTTGGTCAACTATACTATCTTTGGTATCCAGTTCTATCTTATACTCCCCATCTCGGGAGACTCTCCCCTTCTTGTTGCTCCATACCTCAGCTGTACCTTCCCACCCTTCAAGGTGGACATATTTCCACTTGTTGACACTCTCCGCATCGAAGGATTCAAATCCCCCATTCTGGATGAGGTTCTCTCCACCAAAGAGGAGTACCTGTGCCAGTGTCAAACTCACGAGCAACTTTTTGCCCATTGCCTATCCTTTCTGTAGAGCTTCAATAAAATTATCGCCTATTTTTCCATTTGTTGCAACTATTATATCCCCAAATCGGTATTTTTTTCCCTCACTGTTGGTCACTCTCCCTCCGGCCTCCTCGACAATGAGGATCCCAGCCGCCGTATCCCAAGGCTGGAGTCCCACCTCGTAGAAGCCGTCAAACCGCCCGCAGGCCACATAGCAGAGGTCCAGGGCGGCACTGCCGAAACGGCGGATGTCTCTGGTAATGGGGAGGAGCCGTTCCAGAGCCTCAATGACAAAGCGGTACTCCCACCCCCTCTCCACCTTGGCATAGGGGAAGCCTGTGGCGATGAGGGAGTCGATGAGCCGATCTGTCTCGCTCACCCCGATAGGTTCTCCATTGAGGAAGGCCCCCTCTCCCCTCTTGGCATAGAACATCTCGCCCAGTATCGGATTGTAAACTACACCCTCCACAGCCTCTCCCGCCTTCCATATTCCGACGGAGATGGCGCAGAAGGGGAGATGGTGGACAAAGTTGGTGGTCCCGTCGATGGGATCGATGAAGATGGCCGTTTCGGGATAGTTTCCGTCAGAGCTCTCCTCGGCCACAACGGGGAGTCCCAGGGGGGAGAGCCTCTCCAGGAGGAACTCCTCTATCTTCCTGTCGTACTGGGTTACCAGATCGACACTCCCTTTGAAACTCACCTCTTTTCGACCGAAATAGCCCTCCCGGAGGATCTCTCCCGCCTCCATAACGGTAGATCGCAACATGTTAACCTTCCATTACTTTTCATTTAATCTTCATTTAAACTTTTGCCCTATCATTATACCATCAAACTATCAGGAGGTTTTATGAAAAAAGCTCTGCTCATCTCAGTAGCTACCGCCCTCGTCGTCAGCGGCGGAACAATCCATTTCAACGAGGCGCCCAGCTATTTCAAGCGGGTCATGCCCCAGAGCGGGAGTAATGTTGTTATCTCCTACTACGACGCTATCAAAGATGCCAAGGAGTGTGTTGTCAACATTTCGACGAAGAAGAAGGTAAAACTCCCCAACATGGAGGGTATGCCCTTCTTCAATGACCCCTTTTTCAAGCAGTTCTTCGGGCCCATGTTCAAAAATAGACTTCCCAAGAGCCGTATCCAGAGGAGTCTCGGATCGGGGGTCATCATCAGTAGTGATGGTTATATTGTGACCAATAACCATGTTATCAAGAATGCAGATGAGATCACAGTCACCCTTCCGGGGAGCGATACCGAGTACAAAGCCAAGGTGATAGGGAAAGATGCCCTGACAGATCTGGCTGTCATCAAGATTGACAAGAAGGGGCTCCCCGCCATCAAAGTGGCCGATTCCTCCAAGATAAGACCGGGAGATGTGGTCTTCGCCATCGGAAACCCCTTTGGAATTGGGGAGACTGTGACCCAAGGGATTGTGAGTGCCACCAACCGCTCCAATGTGGGGATCAACACCTACGAAAATTTCATCCAGACAGATGCCGCCATCAATCCGGGGAACAGCGGGGGAGCCCTTGTCGATACCCGGGGGGCCCTCATCGGGATTAACTCGGCCATCATCACCAGGAGCGGTGGAAACAACGGAATAGGTTTTGCCATTCCCTCCAATATGATGAAGGAGGTGGTGACCAAGCTCATCGAGAAGGGTAAGATCGAGAGGGGGTACCTGGGAGTTCTCATTGAAGATCTGAAAGGGGATCTGAAGGAGGTCTATAAACACGATTACGGGGCCCTCATTGTCGATGTGACTAAGGATAGTGCGGCCAAGGAGGCCGGATTGAGGAGAGGGGATCTCATTATCGCCGTCAACGGGGAGAAGGTGGAGGATGCCAACGATCTCAAGAACCTCATCGGCTCCTTCCCTCCCGGCAAGGAGATTACCATTACCTATGAACGGGATGGAAGGACCCATACCGTGAAGGTTCGACTGGGTGAGCGTCCAGAGACCAGCGGCGAAGCTGTGGAGACCCTCAAAGGTCTCGAAGTTCAAAATCTCGACCCCAATCTCCGGAAGATGTACAATATCCCCAGCGATGTAGAGGGGGTTTTCGTCACCGATGTCCGACCGGATAGTCCCGCCGAGAAGGCCGGAATTAAGCCTGGAGATGTGATCATTCAGATAGACAATCGGGAGATCAAGAATATTCGGGACCTCAAGGAGGCCCTGAGAGGAGAGGGAGCCAAAAAGGTCTTTGTGAAGCGCCAGGGTATCCCCCTCATTCTGGTCATCAAATAGGGTGGATCATGAAAGTGGTCATGATTGAAGATGATGCCGAGTTGGCAGAGATCCTCGCCGAGTATCTGAAGAAGTATGGGATCGAGGTGGAGAACTATGAGGATCCGTTCATAGCCCTTTCGGCTGTGCGGATCAAACCCTACGAGGCCCTCATTCTCGACCTCACCCTACCCGGAATGGATGGGTTGGAGATCCTCAAGAAGATTAGGGAGTTCAGCGATATTCCGATCATTATCAGCAGTGCCCGGAGCGACTTGAGCGACAAGGTCCTCGGCCTTGAGCTGGGGGCCGACGACTACCTCCCCAAACCCTACGATCCCAAGGAGTTGGAGGCCCGTCTCAAGGCTATTACCCGCCGCCGGGCCAAGACCAAAGAGCCCAAACAGGAGTTCATGATCTACAAGAACAGGCGGGAGATCTCCTACAATGGGAAGATCCTCCACCTGACCCCTGCAGAGTTTGAGGTTCTGAGCTTCCTCATCGAGCACCCCAACCAGCCTATCGACAGGGAGGAACTCCTCTACTCCTGTGAGAGTCTCAGCGAGAATGCCAGCGAGAAGACAATCGATGTGATTATCAGCCGTATCCGCCACAAATTGGGAGAGGATCCGAAAAATCCAAAACATATTGTCTCGGTCCGAGGTGTGGGATATAAATTTGTCCCATGAAGCGGATCTCCATCTTCTTCTGGATCACCTTTATCTTCTTCCTGGCCTCCATAGGGATCGGGGCCTCCTATCTCCTCGCCCTCAAATATATGAAGACCTCCTCCCAGGTCCGTATCCAGAAGAGGTATGATTTTATCTCCCAATCCCTCATCTGGCAACTCAGCAGTCGGCGGGATATGGATCAGCTGGCCGCCGAGCTGGAGCGGATCGATATGTTCCCCATCACCTACCCCAAGGAGGTAATCGAGGTTGTCAAACATGCCCAGGTCCTCCGGAGGAAGATCCACCCCCTGGGGGAGGTGATCCTCCTCAAATATAAGGGAGATTACTACATCTGGGTCCAGAGTCTGGGGAATACCCTCCTCATCAAGGATATGAGCCCGGATATAGCCTACAACCGCCTCCTCTACACAGCCATTTTTGGGGTGATGATGGGCCTCCTCTTCCTGGTCTATCTCCTTGTCATTGTGAAGCTCCGCCCCCTCAAGAAGATTACCAGGGAGATAGAGAAGTTCTCCCAGGGGAGCCTCGATCTGGACCTCTCCATAGAGAGTTCCAAGGAGATCAACGAGGTGGCCCAGGCCCTCCAGAATGCGGCCCAATCCCTCAAGGCCATTCAGAGTTCCCGAAAGCTCCTGCTCCGCAATATCATGCATGAGCTGAAGACCCCCATCACCAAGGGGAGGATTCTGGCTGAGATGGTGGAGGATCCCAAGCAGAGACAGCGCCTCGTCCAGATCTTCGAGAAATTGAACTCCCTCATCAATGAGTTTGCCGCCCTGGAGGCTGTCAACTCCAAGATCAGACCCAACCTCAAGGAACTACGGGTGTCGGAGATTGTAGAGGAGGCCATCAATGTCGGTATCTTCGACAAACAAGATATTGAGGTGGTCATCAGGGAGGATCCCACAATTGAGGCCGATTACAAATTGATGTCGATCGCCATCAAGAATATTATCGACAACGGATTGAAGTATGCCCACAGACTCCCTATCAGGGTGGAGATCGATGGGGAGAAGATCGCCATCAAAAATTTTGGGGAGCCCCTGAAAAAGGAGCTCCGCTACTATACCGAACCCTTTACCAAGGACCACCCCCAGAGCGGATTTGGATTGGGACTCTACCTGGTAGCCAATATATTGAAGCTCCACGGCTACACTCTCCGCTACACCCATGAGAAGGGAGTTACCTCCTTTGAAATTCTCTTGAAACCTGTAGCCTCCCGTTGAAGAGTCTCTCCCCCTTTCAACTCCCTATTAGCCAATTTTTCCTACACTAACCAGAAAGGGTTTGCGATGGCTCTCTGCGGTATAGATGAAGCGGGACGGGGTCCCCTGGCGGGGCCTCTGGTCGTTGCCGGTGTCCTCTTGAAGGGAGAGATAGAGGGGCTCGACGATTCCAAAAGGTTGTCCCCCAGAAGGAGGGAGGAGCTCTCGGAGGTCATCAGGGAGAGGGCCCTCTACCACATTGTGGTTGTGGGACACGATGAGATCGATAGGAAGGGATTGTCGGCCTCCCTCGCCCGGGCCCTCAGGGAGATAATCTCCACGATAGAGGCCCAGGAGTATCTCTTCGATGGGAACTGCCCCTTTGGAGTGGCGGGGGTGAGGACCCTTGTTGGAGGGGATAGGAAGGTCGATGCCATTAAGGCCGCCTCCATTCTGGCCAAGGTGACCCGAGATAGATTGATGGAGGAGTTTGACAGGCTCTACCCCCAGTACGGTTTCAGACGGAACAAGGGGTACGGGACTCGGGAACATATAGAGGCTCTGCGCCGCTACGGCCCCTCTCCCATCCACCGCCGCTCCTTTCGGCCCAAGGGGCTCCAACCTACCCTTTTTGATTGAAGGAGGCGAGATGGAACAGATCCGTTGTCCCCATTGTAACGGGGTGATAGATATTGATGAGGTCCTCTACAGCCAGGTACGGCGGGAGGCTGAAGAGGAGGTAGAGAGGATGAGGGAGCTCTACCATCAAGAGCATCGGAAGCGGATGGAGGAGCTTGAAGTGAAGGAGAGGGAGCTCCGAGAGAGGGCGGAGCGGGAGCTCCAGAGGAGGTTGGAAGAGGAGCGCCGCAGGTTGGAAGAGCGGGTGGGGAGGAGATTGGAGAGGGAGTACTCCCAGAAGATCGAGCTCCTTGAGAGGGAGCTGGAGGAGAAGAGGAGTAAAATGGTGGAGCTCCACAAAATGGAGGTTGAGGTGGAGCGGCTGAAGCGGGAGAAGGAGGAGGCCCTCTATCGAGCCCAGGTTGAGGCGGAGCGGAAGCTCAGCCAACGGTTGGAGGAGGAGAGGGAGCGGTTGCAGGAGCAGATCTTCCGAGAGATGGAGGTGAAGCTCAAGGAGAAGGATATACAGCTGGAACAGCTGAGGAGGGAGCTTGAGAGGGCCCACCAGAAGGCGGAACAGGGGAGCCAGCAGTTGAAGGGAGAGGCCCAGGAGGTCCTCATTGAGGAGTGGCTCCGAAACGCCTTCCCCCTCGATACCATCCAAGAGGTCAAAAAGGGGAGCAGGGGGGGAGACTGTATCCAGATTGTCAACGATCGGACAATACCCCGATGTGGAACGATCTACTACGAATCCAAGCGTACCAAAGAGTTTAACAGGGGGTGGATTGAGAAGCTGAAGAGGGATATGAGGGAGATCGGGGCAGATGTGGGAGTTCTGGTGACCCAGACCATGCCCAAAGAGTTGGAGCGCATGGGGCTTCTGGACGGAGTCTGGGTCTGCAGTTTCCAGGAGTTCAAGGCCCTCAGTCTCGTACTTCGGGAGAACCTCATCAAATTGGCCTATGTCAAGCGGTCCCAGGAGAATAGACAAGATAAGATGGGACTCCTCTATGCCTACCTCACTTCAGAGGAGTTTCGGATGCAGATTGAGGCCATTGTGGAGGGATTTGTCCAGATGCAGGAGGAGCTCAACAAGGAGAAGAGGGCGATACAGAAGATATGGAAGCAGAGGGAGAAGCAGATTGAAAAGGTTTTGGAGAGCACAATCTCCATGTATGGAGCCATCAAGGGAATTGCAGGGAACGCCATTCCCCATGTCAAGGGGTTGGAGCTCCCCTACGAGCCTTAGGGAGCCTCAGGAGGTCGGTTGCGGTAGGTGGCCTTGGCCTCCTTCCGATAGTAGTAGAAGATGACGGCGGCTACCAGGACGACTATGGCTCCGCCGATGAGGTGGAGGTAGTGTTTGATCTCCTCTTCGTTCTCCCCGATATAGTACCCGAGGGCCAGGAGGACTCCACACCAGATTCCAGCACCGAGAAAAGTGTAGAGGGAGAAGCTGAGAAGGTTCATACGGCCAATTCCGGCAGGGAGGGAGATATATTGGCGCACTCCGGGGATCAGCCGTCCCCAGAAGGTGCTGGGATCTCCATATTTGGCGAAGAAGCGATCCACCTTTTGGAGACTCTCCTCTTTGATGAAGAGGTAGTTTCCATACTTTTCTAGAAAGGGGCGGCCAAATCGGTGGCCCAGGAGGTAGTTGAAGAGGGCCCCTGCCAGACTTCCTCCCGCCCCTGCAAGCCAGGCGGCAGTCAGACTCATCTCTCCCTTTTGGGCCAGGTATCCCGCTGGGATCATGGCTACCTCACTGGGGAAGGGGAAGAGGGAGCTCTCTAGGAACATCATAATGAAGATCCCGAGGTATCCCATATCTCCCACCAGTTCCACTATTGCCTGGACAATGTCACCCATTGTAAACCTTTTTGAGGGATTGGAGGCGGCTCGTAGCCCCTAGGAGGAGCATATCGGCAAGGACGAGAGCCATCATCGCCTCGGCTACAACGGCTCCACGGGCGGCTACAAAGGGGTCGTGGCGACCCTGGAGCTCGATGGAGACCTCCTCTCCCTGGAGATTAATGGTCCGTTGTCTCTGGAAGATGGAGGGGGTCGGTTTGAACCAGACCTTGACGAGGATCTCCTCTCCATTGCTGATCCCTCCAAGGATCCCTCCGGCTCTATTGGAGAGGAACCCCTCCCTTCCCATCTGATCGTTGTGATCGCTCCCCCTCATTGCGGCGGCCTCCCTCCCCGCCCCAATCTCAACCCCCTTGACCGCATTGATACCCATCATCGCTTCCGCTATGACGGCATCGAGTTTGTAGTAGATAGGTTCACCGAGGCCCGGTGGAACTCCTCGGGCCCGTACAATGACGCACCCTCCCACGCTGTCATGGGCCTCTTTGGCCTTCAGGATGGCCTCTTTCTGTTCCCCCTCGACTTGGGGATCGAGGGCCATAATCTCGCTGGAGCGGGCGTAGTCGAAATTGAGCTCCCTCCCCTCAATTCCGGCCACTTCGGCCACTCCCGCCTCCACCTCTATATCGAACTCCCTCAAGAGCAGTTTGGCTACAGCTCCGGCGGCTACTCGGGCGGCTGTCTCCCGGGCACTACTCCTCCCCCCTCCCCGGTAGTCCCGTATCCCATATTTTTGCTGATAGGTGAAATCGGCATGGCCGGGGCGGAAGAGCTCTTTAATGGCCGAATAGTCCCGGGACCGCTGATCTCTGTTGAAGATCACCATGGCGATGGGGGTCCCTGTGGCGACTCCCTCCAAGACCCCACTCAGAATTTCGACTCTGTCAGACTCTTTCCGTGCCGTGGTGAATTTGTTCTGTCCCGGTCTCCTCCTCTCCAACTCCTTCTGGATGAACTCCTCGTCGATCTTGAGCCCCGCAGGAACTCCATCAACAACTGTCCCGATCGCCCTTCCGTGGGACTCTCCAAATGTGGTGAAGCGAAAACGGAGGCCAAAGCTATTCATCTCTCCCCTTCAATATCTCCAGTGCCTTCTTGGCGGCCTCCTGCTGGGCCGCCTTTTTACTCCTCCCTTTGGCTGTGGCGATGGTCTTGCCGTGGAGCGTCACTGCCACCTCAAACTCCTTTTTGTGGTCCGGTCCCGATGAGCCCAAGAGTTTATACTCCGGAGTTATTCCATGGCGGGCCTGGGTCAGCTCCTGGAGGGTTGTTTTGTAATCCCTGAAGAGGCTGGTAAGGTCGATTTTGGGGTAGGTCTCCTCTAGAAGTTTCAAGACCAGTTCCCGGACCCTGTTGAGGCCATCTTCCAGGTAGATAGCACCCATGACCGCCTCGAAGGCGTTGGAGAGGAGGCTCGGTTTTGTCCTCCCGTGGTTGTTCTCTTCGGCTTGGGAGATGAAGATGTAGTTTCCTATGTCGATCTTCTGGGCCAATTTGGCGAAACCCTCTTCATTGACCAGAGAGGCCCTCAATTTGGAGAGTTCCCCCTCATTGGCCTTGGGAAACCGTTTGTAGAGGTACTCCCCCACGATGAGATCGAGGACCGCATCTCCCAAGAACTCCAGACGCTCATTGTTGACAGGGCTCTTGAAGCTCTTGTGGGTGAGGGCCTCTTGGAGGAGTTCCCTATCTTTGAAGTGGTATCCCAGCTTCTCTTCAAACTCTCTCAACCGATCTCTACTGCTGTTCTGTTCCCATTTCACCGGCTACCCTTTGCTCGTTCTGCCATCTCCCTTGCAATTTTATCACATAATTCATTCTCCCTGTGGCCGCTATGCCCCTTGACCCAGCAGGCCTCTATCCTGTGGGGACTACTCACCTCCAGAAACTCTCTCCAGAGGTCCGGATTCTTCACACCTTTGAAGGCTTTGGATCGCCATCTGGGGAGCCACTCCTCTATCCCCTTGACCACATAGCTTGAATCGCTGTAGATCGTTACCTGGCAGGGCTCTTTGAGGGCCTTGAGCCCTTCGATAACTCCCACAAGTTCCATGCGGTTGTTGGTGGTGTGGGGATCGCTCCCTTTGAGGATTTTCTCATGTTTTCCATATCTCAAGATAGTGCAGTACCCCCCGGGACCCGGATTGCCCAGGGAGGATCCGTCGCTAAAAAGTTGTACCTTTTTCATCTTTTCCCTTCTTTTGGGTTACGATCAGCTCTACGACCATCTCCTCCACATGTCCACAGGTGGGACACCGCCCGAAGGCCAGGGGAAACCGTCTCTTACACCCCTGACAGAGGTAGATAAATTCCAGATCGGCCCTGGGATAGTGGAGGAGGAGGTCCAACTCAAAGAGAGAGGAGCTCTCGACCTCTCTGATATATCCCTTGGCGCTGTAGAGCTCCTTGAGGAGAGGGTAGGCTGTGGAGATCTGGCTGGGGGGGAGGTACCAGAGTATATCGATAATGGCCGGAATATCCTCCTCTCTGATGACATTCCACCCCAGTTGAGGGTCGAGGGAGAAGAGGGGTTCCAGAACCGACCGTTTGACCACTCCCCTCCTGTAGATCTCCACCAGTTTTCCGGTATCCCTCTCCTCAGCCGCTTGGAGAGCTTCAAGATAACCTCGCTCCTTCTCGATGTTCTCTATCTCCTCCAGGGATTCGAGGACATCGAAGGCCCCCTCAAAATCTCTGAGCCGCTCATAGACAATGAGGAGGGAGCGGAGGGCCTCTCTATGTCTCGGAATTATCCCGAGAATTTCCTCATAGATCTCTCTACTCCGCCCCAGAAAGCCGGCCTTGCGGTAGAGATCGGCGAGACGGACCAGAATCTCCAGCCGCCCCTCCCTATCTTCGTACTCCTGGAGACGGAGGTAGATGGCTATCGCCTCCTCATACTCTCCACTTTTGGCAAGGGCATCGGCGAGGAGGAGGAGAGCCTTGTGGGAGTTGGGACGCTCCAGAATTTCCACAATCTTCCTGTTTCCCTGTTCAAATCTCCGAAAGAAGCGGCGGAGATGGAGGTCCTGCTCCCTGCTCTTGTAGATCGCCCACCAGTAGCTGAAGAATGAGATAATGAAGACGAGGGCGAAGAGGACTATGAGGCCGAACAGCGGATCCCGGTAACCGATGAGGAAATCGCTCATCATCTCCCTTTGGAATAGATGGTCTCGGTAGGGTCTGGTTCGGATTACGCCTCCAGGAGCCCCTCCCTCTCTCCCTGGCTCCTCCGCCACACCCCTCCCATTTCAGAGAGTAATGATACTACATTCGGGGGAATGGAGACCCCCCGACAGGAGCCGGTGGGGACTGAATCTGTCAGAAGGTGTGGAGGGGGGTGTAGATCGGACCCTTGGGTGTCAGCTTGCTCTCGATGAGTTGGATGGTGAGTCGAAGCTCTCCTAGATCCCTGTTCCTGTAACTCCTCACCTTGTCGATGAAGCGGGAGTAGTTGCCTATTCTCTTGATACGGCAGAGGGTAATATGGGGGCGGAAGGGGCGGTCGGGCTCATAATCTAGGAGTCTGCACACCTCCTCATGGATCGGCTGGAGCGGAGTCGGATCGAGCTTTCCAAAGAGAACCCGGGGAGGAGAACCGAAGAATCCGAGCCCTTTGATGGGAATGGAGAGGTCGGGATAGGAGAGGGAGGAGAGGCGGTAGATAATGGATTGGGGAACCTTCACCTCCCCCAGAAAGAGGAGGGTGAGATGGAGATTGGAACGCTCCACCCACTTCCCCTCTATGAAACTGAACTCCTCCCGAACTTTTCTATAGTCTGACAGCTCTACAAATGAGCCGAGAAAGAGACGCATAGAGGAACCTTTTAGAGATATTATAGCATACCGTTCGGTTTCTATCGGTGGTTGATCTCCTATTCAAAATAGAAACCTTTGCACAGCTTGGCGCAGGGCCAAAAACAGCAATTCTTGACAAGAAGCCTCAATATTCATAAGAACGAGACTCCAACAAGTACCAAAAGAGATGGGGCCCTAGAGATCTCCTTGAAAACGGTTTTTTTAAGGGGTTGATGGTTTGTATGACCGGGGTTGTAACAACCAAGCTGTTGATTACCTGAAGATTGGGAGTTGTGCCGCCTGCAAGGCCAGGATGGCAGTAAAGACCTGCACTTTTGACTATCAAAGTAACAACATAGACAACCGCATACTTCTCGGTTTACACCGTTCCAGTAATGAGAAAGCTATAAAAAATTAAGTGAGATAAAAACAAGTGGGTTGATAAATTACGATCACATAATCAACTGTCTAACTTCTAACCTGCAGTGAACTACCTTGACTAAATCAACAGTCAAGGTTCCCTACTTCAATGGTCTCCCCACGGCATACCTCTACAGGCTTTCGGGCTGTTCCGTCCTTTCAAGGATTGGGTATATCTTGCC